>JAGRKY010000762.1 GCA_020442095.1 Bauldia sp. | reverse complement strand
GAATACATCAACGCGCTCGCCAACGGCGACATCTGCCTGGCGGTCGGATATTCGGGCGATGTCCTGCAGGCCCGCGACCGCGCCGCGGAGGCCGATGCGGGCGTCAGTGTCGAATACACGATCCCCAAAGAGGGCGCGATGATGTGGTTCGATTCCTTCATCATCCCGAAGGATGCGCCCCATCCGGACGCGGCCCACAAGTTCATCGACTTCATGATGCGGCCGGAATCCGCCGCGGCGAATTCCAACTACGTCTACTACGCCAACGGTAACATCGACTCCCAGCCGATGCTCAACGAGGACGTGATCGGCGACCCCGCGATCTATCCGGGCCAGATGACTATCGACAATCTCTTCACCACGACCGCCTATCCGCCGAAGGTCCAGCGTGTGGTCACGCGCGAATGGACCGCGGTGAAGAGCGGCAACTGACACAGCCAGGGGCGGCGTCTCAGGGCGCCGCCCGGCAGGGGGATCGGGGGTTCGATGGCGGCTAAGGCGATTGGTCCGGTCAGGCGGACTTTTGCTCCCTGGAACGATCCGGCGTCGCCGCCGTTCATCGAATTCCGCAACGTTACCAAGCGCTTCGGCGAATTTGTCGCCGTCGACAACCTGTCGCTGACCATTTACGAGCGCGAGTTCTTCGCGCTGCTCGGGCCCTCGGGCTGCGGAAAGACGACGCTGATGCGGATGGTCGCCGGCTTCGATGAGCCGAGCGAGGGCTCCGTGCTGCTCGACGGGCAGGACCTTGCCGGCGTACCGCCCTACCGGCGGCCGACCAACATGATGTTCCAGTCCTATGCCCTGTTTCCGCATATGACGATCGAGGCGAATATCGCCTTCGGCCTGAAGCAGGACCGGATGTCGAAGGCGGAGATCAACGCCCGGGTCGAGGAAATGCTGACCCTGGTCAAGCTGACGCCCTTCGCGAAGCGCAAGCCGCACCAGCTTTCCGGCGGCCAGCGCCAACGGGTGGCGCTGGCGCGATCGCTGGCGCGCAAGCCGAAGGTGCTGCTGCTCGACGAGCCGCTCGGTGCGCTCGACAAGAAGCTGCGCGAGGAGACGCAGTTCGAGCTCGTCGACCTGCAGCAGAAACTCGGCCTGACCTTCCTGATCGTGACCCACGACCAGGAGGAGGCGATGACCGTCGCGGACCGGGTCGCGATCATGGACCAGGGCCGCATCATGCAGGTGGCAACCCCCGCCGAGGTCTACGAGCAGCCGAATTCGCGCTACGTCGCGGACTTCATCGGCGACATCAACCTGCTGGAAGGCCGGATCGTCGATTGCGCGAACGGCCGCGTCCTCCTCGATTGCGGCGAGTCCGCCGGGATGATCGAGGTCGAGCAGACGATGGAACGCGGCACCGGCGAGGACGCCTGGTTTGCGATCCGGCCGGAGAAGATATCGCTCTCGCTCGACCCGCCGGCCGCCGCCACGGTCAACTGCATCGCCGGCGAGGTGTGGGACATCGGCTATCTCGGCGACGTGTCGATCTATCATGTCCGTCTGCCGAACGGCATGACGATGAAATCGACCGTCACCAACCGGACGCGCCTCGTCGAACGGCCGATCGGCTGGGACGACAAGGTGTGGCTGACCTGGCCGCATGACGCCGGCGTCGTGCTGACACGGTAGGCGGGGATGACCGCGGACACCCAGCGCGCAGCGGACCGGAGGCGGCCAAGCCCGGCGAAATGGCTGGTCGTCGCCCTGCCCTATCTGTGGCTGTTCGTGCTCTTCCTGATCCCCTTCGCGATCGTCATCAAGATCTCCTTCTCGCTGACCGCGATCGCCCAGCCGCCCTATACGCCGGTGCTCGATCTCAGCGCCGGCCTTGCCGGCCTGATCGAGGCCTTCAAGGAATTCACCGTCGAGAACTATGTGTGGCTGACCGAGGATTCGCTCTACTTCTGGGCGTATATCTCGAGCATCGAGATCGCGCTGGTCTCGACGGCGCTGGTGCTGCTCGTCGGCTATC
>JAGRKY010000761.1 GCA_020442095.1 Bauldia sp. | reverse complement strand
CGCCGAAATCGACGCAGGCGCAGCCAAGCTCGGATTCGTCGTCGACCAGCACCGACAGGCCGCTCGCATAGGGCGAGGCGACCAGCCGCTCGACCGAAAGATGTCCGCGGGCGATGCAAAGCTCGATGTTGCGCAGCGGCTGGGCGTCGCCGGTGACCATGTGCATGTCGACGCCGAGCCGCTCGCCGACCATCCCGCGCGGGTCGGCGATGCCGCCGTTGGCGTCGAGCGAATAACCGATCGGCAGGGCATGGACGATGGAGCGCCCGTCGCTGACCGAGTGGCGACGTCCGGCGGCGAGCACCCGCCCGATATCGACCTCCTCGACCGCCTTGCCGGACAGGGCGACGCTGGCCGAATAGGTCTCGCTGGCGAGCCGCCCCGCCGAGATCGAGACGATCAGCGAATCGACGGTGATCCCCGCCATCCGCTCGGCCGCGTCGACCGCGAGCCGGATGGCGTGTTCGGCGGCATCGAGATCGACGACGACGCCGGACTTGATGCCGCGCGAGCGCTGGTGGCCGATGCCGAGCACCTCGATCGCATGGGTGCGGCCGCGAAGCGCCTCGGCGCTCTCGGCGTCCTCCAGCGGCTTCAGCCGGGCGATCAGGCAGCAGATCTTGCTCGACCCGATGTCGAGGACCGAAACGACCGTCGGTCGCCGGATCATGGCGCGCCGGCCCTGGTCGGAGGAACCAAACATCTTCATCATCCCTTCCCCTTGTGCTTGAGAAGGGCTTCGCGCGCCTCGTAGCCGGCCTCGGTCAGGCGGAAGACCAGCCGGTTGGGCAGCCTGAGGTCCACCGCGGCGATCTCGCGGGAGAAGATGCCGTGGCCGTCGTCGAGCGCCACGGCCTGGATCAGAGCCGATCCCGGATCGTCGGCCGGCAGCATGATCTCGACGCCGTTGTCGAGCACCACGTTCCAGCGCCTGTCGGAAACGAGGACGCCGGCCCGGACCCTCGGCGCGAAGGTCGGGAATTCCTCGAGCAGCGCCACGAATTCCCCGGCCCGCGCGTCGGCGCCCTTGCCGACCACCATCGGCAATTGCGCATAGCGCGAATCGACATGGTCGGAGAGAACCTTGCCGTCCTTGGTGATCAGGGCGACCGCGCCGTCATGCTGCCAGATCGCGTAGGGCTGCCGCTCGACGATCGCCACCTGCAGGGTGTCGGGATAGAGCTTGCGGATCGTCACCCGCTTCACCCAGGGAAGCTGCTCGACCCGTTCGCGTGCGCTGATCGCGTCGAAGGTGACGATCGACGGGAACGGCCCGATCGCCATCGCGTTCAGCACGTCGATCTCGGAGGTCTCGCTCTGGCCGCTGATCTCGACCTCGTCGATCGCCAGGCCAGCCCAGGAGGTCAGTGCGGAAATCACGGTCGTGGTGTGGCCGCCGATCACCATGCCGGTCACCGCCGTCGCCGCGAAAAGCAGCGCCATGCCCTTGGTGCCGGCGTGACGCGGCACCTTCAGGTCGAGCCGCGACAGGATGCGCGCCGGGCGGCGCAGGAAGCGGGGCAGGACAACGCGATGCGCCGGCCGTGCCTCGGCAGGCCAGTCGCTCATGTCTCCGCCGGTTTCCGCCTTCACCGATTGCAAGACGCGTCCTCCACCATCCAACGCACCAGACTCTTGAAATCCATGCCCGCATA
>JAGRKY010000760.1 GCA_020442095.1 Bauldia sp. | reverse complement strand
TCGTCGACCTACAACAACGCGCCGATGCCGAACATGAACCGGCTGACCTGGTCGGGCATCGCGCTGCATGCCGGCAAGCTGCCGGGCTATCCGGCGTCGCATGGCTGCGTGCGGCTGCCGCTCGACTTTTCGGCCAAGCTCTTCACCGTCACCCATCTCGGCACGCCTGTGATCATCGCCAATGCCCGCTCCGAGCCGGCCGACGTCGTCCATCCCGGCCAGGTGCTGACCGCCGACGCCAGGGCCGAATTCGCCCATGTCGCCGACACCAAGGCGAAGACGCCGGCGAGCGCCCATCCGGTCGCCCAGGTCGCCGCGGCTTCCGACGTTCCCGATCCACGGATCGATCCCCGGGACGAAGGGAAGGCGCCGGCCGAACCCGCGGCGCCGGCAGAGGCCGCTGCGCCGCCCGTGCCGGCGACGGCGATCCTGGTGTCGAGCATCGACCAGCGGATCATGGTCCTCGACAATGGCGAGATCATCGCCGAGGGCAGCGCGACGATCGCCGACCCGGCGGTGCCGCTCGGCCACCATGTCTTCGTCCTCTCCGACGTCAACGACACCGACAGCCAGCTCCACTGGCACACCTTCGGCTTCGGCCACGAGATCGGCGTCGATGTCGACGCGGCCGATCTCGCCACGATCCAGCGCATCCGCGGCGAGCATGCGGTGATCGAGGCGATCCGCACCCGGATGCATCCCGGCACGATCATGGTGACGGTCGACCAGCCGCTCCACGAGGACACGCGCACCGCGCAGGACTTCGTGGTGATGACCACCGAGACCGGCTAGGCCGCCGGTCCCCGCCGCCGCCGGGCCGGAACAAGCGGGAGGCGAAACCGGCAAATCGAGCCGCCGAGGCAACCGATTGTTATCGATAGCGGCCGAACGGTCTTTGACAGCTTTCGCCGCGCCACCCTAGGCTGCACCTTCACGCGGCGGAGGCGAAGCGGGTGGCGAATTTCCCGACACCGATCGGTATCGACCGCATGCTGCTCGATATCGCGCAAGGGATCGGCGGGGCGGCGAAGACGCTGCCCGAAACGTCGCGCTCGGCGATCGGCGCCGTCGCCCTGAAACGCGCCACCGTCGAGATCGACTTCGAACTGTCGAGCGGCGCGGTCCGCGAGGACAACACCACCGGCCTCGGCATCAGGACCTTCCTCTTCGGCTTCGGCTCCTCCTCGGCGACGACGGCGGAACTCGCCAGGAACCATGGTCGCATCGCGCTCGAGGTCGTCTCCATTCTCGAGCCGCAGGCGAATGTGGACGATGACGCCAACACCAAGGACGGCCGGCTGCCGCCGGCACCGGACCGGGTGCAGATCCGCGCCGCGATCGGCCTGCTGCAAGCGCAGGTCGCCGGGCTCCAGGTCCCGGCGAACGACCGCGACAGCCTGACGACGATGCTGAAGGAAGCGTCGAGCTTCCTCGCTCATGACGAACTGGACCGCGCCGCCGCCGTCATCAGGGCGGTCGAACAGCACCTGCAGACGCTCGCCGGACCGCGAGGCACCGACGACACCTGACCGGGGACAGCCGCCATGCCGGAGATCGAGACCACGCCCGGAGACTTCCTGGATGACTACGTCAAGCCGATGGCCGACACGGTTGGCGCCGGCGGCCTGCCCTATTCGACCTTCAGGGCGGCGATCTCCGCGGTGGTCGACCTCGACGAGACGATATCCATCGACATTCCCGACCCCTTTTCCACCCCCTTCGACAGCGGCAGCGGGGCGAGTGTTCCAGGCCCCGCGCTCCAGCCGATCGACCCGAGCGCCGTGCTCAAGAGCATCGCGCGGGCCATGCGCGAGGCGGAGAAGCTGCTGAACACCGAAAACCTCGCGATCGGCGGCGCTTCCGCCGACGTGACGCTGGTCGTCGATATCGGCGGCGTCGCCGGCGCGAAGACCACCTTCCGGATCAACGTCGGTCCGACACCCAATCCGTGACCACCAGAGAGGGACAAGACCATGGCCTTGAGCACAGCAATCTCCGTCGCCTCCTTCTCCGTCGTGATGACGGAGACCTTCGGCGCCGTCACCGCCTCGACCCTGGTGCCGGCGACCTTCCTCGCCCTGCTCCGCGGCGCGAAGAAGAGCGCCGCCAACACCAACGAAAGCGCCGACGCGCTGATCAAGGACATGCTGGGCGTCAACCAGGCGCTGAACGCGGTGAAGACCGGCGTCGAATCGATCGACGAAATCGACCTGCTGGTCCCGAAGACCGCCAGGATCCACGGCGAGTTCGAGTTCGAGGCGTCCGAATCCTATTCCGGCAGCGCCGCGATCGGCGGGCTGGTCAACGTCGTCGCCGTCGCCGCCGGCTATTCGGCGCTCTACGAGACGTCGTCGCGCAACAAGATCACCCTCGACG
>JAGRKY010000759.1 GCA_020442095.1 Bauldia sp. | reverse complement strand
GTCGCCTGGATCATGGTGCCGGCCTTCGCGGCGCTGCCGCTGATCGCGGAGCCGGTCAACCTGTCGCTTGTCGACGCCTATTTCGAAATGGTGTCCGGTATCACCACCACCGGAGCGACGGTGATGGTCGGTCTCGACGACACCGCCAAGTCGGTGCTGCTGTGGCGATCGACGACCCAGTGGATCGGCGGGATCGGCATCATCGGCTTTGCCATCGTCATCCTGCCCTTTCTCAAGATCGGCGGCATGCAGCTCTTCCGGCTCGAATTCACCGAACGGTCGGAGAAATCGCTGCCGCGGATGCGCAGCATCGCCATTGCCGTGGTCGAGATCTACGTGACGCTGACCGCGGCCTGCTTCGTCGTCTACTGGCTGCTCGGGATGACGCCCTTCGACGCGCTCAACCACGCGATGACGACGATCTGCACGGCGGGCTTCTCCACCCACGACGCCTCCTTCGCGCATTTCGACAGCGCGGCGCTGGAATGGGCGGCGGTCGTGTTCATGATCCTCGGGGCGCTGCCCTTCCTGTCGCTGCTCAGGATGCTGCGCGGCGGCTCCCTCCAGGACCGTTTCGACACCCAGGTGACCACCTTCATGTCGGTCGTGGCGATCCTCGTCGCGATCCTGGCGGTCTGGCTGTTCGTCGCCCTCGACTTCCCGGCGCATGCGGCGCTGACCAAGGCGGCCTTCAACGTCGTCTCGATCGCGACGACGACCGGCTATGCCTCGGCCGACTACGTGCTGTGGGGGACATTCGCGGCGGTCTGGTTCTTCACGCTGAGCTTCATGGGCGGCTGCACCGGCTCGACCGCCGGCGCGATCAAGATCTTCCGCTTCAAGGTGATGTATTCGGTGATCAAGCAGCATATCCAGCGCTCGATCTATCCGCATGTCGTGGCGCCGATCCGCTATGGCCGCCGGGTCATCCCGGACGAACAGGCGGCCTCGGTCGGCGTCTTCGTCTTCATCTACCTGCTCGCCTTCGCCGCGCTGGCGGTGGTCATGGCGGCGCTCGGCATGGGCGGGGAGACCAGCATCTCGATCGCCGCCTCGACGATCGGCAATATCGGGCCGGGGATCGGCGAGGTGATCGGCCCGGCGGGCAACTTCTCGAGCCTTCCCGACGCGGCGAAGATCGTCATGTGCCTGGGGATGATCATGGGGCGGCTGGAAATCCTCGCCGTCCTGATCATGTTCATGCCGAGCTTCTATCGCTAGCCGGCGCGGCCAAATGAAGGAAATCCGGGCAAAACAAAGCCGGGCGGCCGCTCACGCGGGCCCGGCTGGGGCGGTACAACTCAGATCCAATTACGACCGACGCTGACCTAAAGAGCGCCGAAAACAACTGCAGCTACAAACAGGAACGCGGCACACACCATCGCCATATGCAGCGGACGGGCCAAGCTCATCGGAATGCCTCCGTTCCGAATTATGACGAAAGTGTAACTCTGCTTGATCGGCTCGCAAGCTTTTTTTGTTGTGCGACGCAAAAGGAACGCCGTTTCCGGTCCGCAAGACCAGGATTACCGCCACCTTCAGGGGTGACGGCTTGTGGAAATCACGGGCAGGAGAGGGGGCGTCAGGAGCCGCTGCCGAACCGCAGGGATGCACCAACCAGGATGTGATTTGTCCAGACGTTGGTGTTGAGGTGCCCGCCCTTGCTGAGGTCCGCGTCGACGCCGGCATAGCTCAGCTTGTATTCGCTGAAGATCGAGAAGTGCTCTGTCAGCGGAACGTCGACACCGGCGAGGATCTGCGCGGCGAGGCCGGTGACCTGATACTCGAACGTCTTCGGGAAGCCGGGACCCGTCACCTCGACATGGGGGCGGGCGATACCGAGGCCACCACCGAGATAGGGATGGACCACCCCCAGCGACGGCAGCTGGCGCACCGCATTGAGGGTCAGGAGATTCAGGCCGTCGGTGAACTCGAAGCGGCTGAAGGTGTTGGAAATCTTCATCTGGTTCGGCGCCGGCTTGCCCATATAGGTGCCGGTCGCCTTCACCTTGGCGCTGCCCTCGGCGCGAACCTTGGCATGGGTATAGTCGAGCATGATGCCCCACTTGGGTGTGGGCGCCGTGGTCGAATTCAGCCAGTAGGTTCCGCGAATGCCATAGTAGGGGGCGCCGCCCTGGTAATCGAAGGACAGGCCTTCCCACGGGATGCTGTGGAGGGTGAAGTCGCTGTTGCCGCGCTTGAAGGTGGCGTCGCTATCGAAGCTGCCGCTCCACCCGCCGTAGAGGCCGAACTGGACCTCTCCCGCCGCCGCGGGGCCGCACAGTCCCAATACCGCAACGAGCGCTGCGGTGGCGATCTTGATTCGCGTTCCGACGATTAAGGCCATGGCCTTTTTCCCGGAAAATGTATTCCAAGGGTGAAGATGGGAATTTCTCACAATGCGGCGGTGCGTGGCAAGTTCGTTCGACCCCTTGGAGGGCAGGTTTTGGGCGAGTGTTGTATTGAAGCCGCAAGGCGTGCATGCGGGGCAACATCGATCTTCCGTGGCCCGGCGGGGGCTGTTAGCGTGGCGCCGCGCCCCGGATTCGGACGAGGACCCTGATGGACCAGTTCAAGACCGCCAGGGATGTCGTCAATGCGCTGCGCCCCGACC
>JAGRKY010000758.1 GCA_020442095.1 Bauldia sp. | reverse complement strand
GCCGCCGATGCCGCCGGTCGCGAAGACCCCGATGCCCGCCCGCGCGGCGACGATCAT
Organism: Bauldia sp.; assembly: GCA_020442095.1. Next base: position 1,948 of record JAGRKY010000758.1, on the reverse strand, counting down.
CGTCGCGGCGACGGTGGTGGCGCCCGGCTTGCCGGAGAGCGGGCCATAGGCGAGGTCGGCGCGGGAAAGCTTCAGCGTGTCCTTCGAGCGGGCGAGGCGTTCGAGCCCGGCACGGTCGAGGCCGACCCGGATCTCGCCGTCGAGGATCGCGATCGCCGCCGGCACGGCGCCGCCCTCGCGGACGATCGCCTCGACCTCCAGCGCGGTCTCGAGATTTTGCGGCCAGGGCATGCCGTGGCTGACGATGGTCGTCTCCAGGGCGACCACCGGCCGTCCGTCGTCGAGGGCGGCGCGGACTTCGTCGCTGATGGCAAGGGTCATGCGGTCTCCGTTTCGGTGCCGCCGCCGATCCGGGCGGCAAGCGCGGCGGCATTGAGGCCGGGCGGTATCGTGCCGTCGTGCTCCATGGTGATGGCGGCGGCGGCAAGTCCCGGCCGGATCGATTCGAACAGGGGCCTGCCGCAGGAAAGCCCGTGGATGGTTCCTGCGGCGAGGGCGTCGCCGGCGCCGTTGACGCTCCTGATTGCGGCGCGCAGGGGCACGAAGGAGCGGATGTCGCCGCCGCTTGCCACCGCGAGCGGCTTCTCCGAGTCGGTGACCACGACATCGGGACGGGCGCTGCCGCAGAGCGCCTTGACCAGCTCCGTCGCCGTCGGATTGAGATTGTGGTCGATGTGGAGCATCGCCTTCGCCTCCTTGCGGTTGACGAAGAGCAGGGTGATGTCGTGGAGGAGGGGGGCGAAGCGCAGGCATTTCGCCGGCGAGACGGCGAGGGCGGCGATCGGATGTCCGGCCGCCCGGGCCTGGCCGACAAGGAAATCGAGCGTCTCGGGCGGGAGATTGGCGTCGACCACCCAGAAGTCGTTGGCCGGCGCGCTGCCGGCCGCCGCGGCAACCACCGCCGGCGTCATCTCGTCGAAGATGGTCATGCCGGCGATGCCGATGATCAGGCCGCCGGCCTCGTCCAGCGCGGCGAGATAGGTCGCCGTCGCTGCGTCCGGGGAGACGCTGACGAAGCCGGTGTCGACGCCGGCATCTTCCGCGGCGGCGGAGATCGCGGCGCCGCCCGGGTCCGATCCGATCCGGGTGACGAGCCGCACGGGATGTCCGAGCCGGGCGAGGATGCCGGCGATGTTGAAGGCGACGCCGCCGGGCGTCGTCCGCGCCAGGCCGGGATTCGACGCGCCCATCACCGGCGCGTCGCGCGTCGCGGCGATATGGTCCATGGTCGCCCCGCCGAAGACGGTGATCGGTCCGGGCGTTGCGATTCGCTTGTCCATTGCCGTGCCGTTGTGATTTCCCCGAGCCGGCGGCGATCATCCAATGCCCGGCCCCTGCGCGCAAGCGCGTGCAGGGTGTGGGCGCGACCCGGCGGCGGTGTCCGCCAAACGGCGGTTCCGCCTTGTCGCGGTGCCGGAATCTGCGCTGTTCACGGGCATTTCGCTTTCATCTTGCGATTGAGAACAAAACGTGTACAATGCGAACACGGGGCAGCCGATCGCATTCGTTTGAACGTCCCCATCGACTATGGAATAAGGAGCGCACCAGATGGCGGCCACTTCTCTTCGCCTGATCGAGGGTCAAGCAATGGACAAAACGAAGGCGCTCGATGCGGCGCTCGGCCAGATTGAGCGTGCTTTCGGCAAGGGCTCGATCATGCGCCTCGGCCAGAATGATACGGCCGTCGAGGTCGCGTCCGTGCCGACGGGATCGCTCGGGCTCGACATCGCCCTCGGCATCGGCGGCCTGCCGCGGGGCCGGGTGATCGAGATCTACGGGCCGGAGTCCTCGGGCAAGACGACGCTCGCGCTCCACGCCATCGCCGAGGCCCAGAAGAACGGCGGCATCTGCGCCTTCGTCGACGCCGAGCATGCGCTCGATGCCGGCTATGCCCGCAAGCTCGGGGTCAATCTCGACGATCTGCTGATCTCCCAGCCGGATACCGGCG
>JAGRKY010000075.1 GCA_020442095.1 Bauldia sp. | reverse complement strand
CTTGCCTCGGACCTGATGGCCAAGATGCAGGCGCAGCGCATCCAGATGGCTCTGGTGATCGACGAATATGGCGGCACCGATGGTTTGGCCTCGCTCGAGGACATCGTCGAGATGGTTGTCGGCGACATCGAGGACGAGCACGACGACGAGGCCCAGGCGATGATCGTTCCCGACGGGGACGGCGTCTTCCTCGCCGATGCCCGGGCCGATCTCGAGGACGTCGAGGCGGCGATCGGCGCCGATCTCGCCCCCGGCGAGGAAGGCGAGGATGTCGACACAATCGGCGGCCTGGTCTTCAGCCTCCTCGGCCGGATCCCGGTCCGCGGCGAACTGGTCTCGGCGCCGGGCGGCTTCGAATTCGAAATCCTCGACGCCGACCCGCGCAGGATCAAGCGGCTGCGCATCTATCGCCGGCGGACCGGCGTGGCGCGGCCCGAGCCCCGCCGGCGGCCGCGACTCGACACGCCGGAAGAGGAAGCCGGCGACTAGCGCTCACGGAGCGGCATAAGGTCAGGCGCCACGAGCGCCGCCGCGCTCATCCGCGCAGGTGCTGGAAGACGCGATAGTCGACGCTGGCCGCAGCCAGGAGGCCTCCCCACATGGCGCCGAATATCCCGGGCGTGGCGACGTCCTGACCGCTCAGATAAAGCCCGGGAACAGGGGTCTTCATGCGCAGCGCATGGCTTGTCGCGCGTCGCGGCGAGTTCTCGAGGCCGTAGAAGGCGCCCTGCTCGTGTCCGGTGATCGACTCGGTTGCCAACGGCGTCGCGAGCTCGCGGAACACGATGAGGTCGGCAAGACGAGGAAACTGGCGGGCGAAGCGAGAGATCATCGCCTCTTCGACGCGGCTCTTGAACGCCGGATAGTCCGGGCCGCGTTCCTCGGGCCTGCGCCCCGACCAGTCCTCGACCATCGACCAGTCCGCAAAGGCGACGATCTCGCCGGTATGCCGCCGCTCCGGGCCTGGATCATGGGCCGGATCCTTCAGCGAGGCGAAGGACACGAACAGGCCGGGCGGCACGGGTTGCGTCGCCAGATCGGACCACAGGACGTCGGTTTGCCAGCTGTCGTAGATCCAGTGGTTGGAGCGGGTCGCGCCGGCTGCCTCGATGTCGCCCTGAAACCCCAGAAAGAGCGAGAAGTGGCAAAGGCTCGGCTCGAAAGACAGGATCTCGCGGCCCCAGTCCGACGCCTGCTGGGCCGGCGGTAGCAGGCGGATCGTTTCGCGAGCGCCGATGTCCGAGATCACGGCCCCGGCCGTGTAGCGGGCTCCGTCGGCGGTCTGCACGCCCTTGACCGCCTCTCCTTCGACGATCAGGCGCGCCACGGCTTCGCCGGCGCGCGCCTCGCCCCCGCCTTTCGCAATCGCCGGGATAAGGTGCTCGGCGAAGCTCTTGCCGCCGCCGACCGGGTAATAGGCGCCGTCGTGCAGATATGAGCCGATGGTCAGCGCGTGAATCCCGAATGAGCCGGTTCCCGGTCGGCCGCCGTCGTCCGGCCATTGCGAGCCGAGGACGGCGCCGAGTCGCTCGTCATCGGTCGTCTCCGCGATGACTTCTGCCACGGTGCGCCCGCACCAGCGTTCGATGGCGCGCTTGTTCCACCAGCCGACAGCGCCCGCAAACGGCTCCGGCATCGCCCGGCTCTGCAGGACCGCGCGCATGGCATGGGCGCCCTGGCCCATCGCCTCGTACCACGCGTCGACGTTGGCGGCCTGCGCGGGAAAGCGCTCCTTGAGATCGAGCCGCTGGGCGGCCTCGGGGCGGGAGAGCTGAAGCGAGAAGCCGTCGGGGAAATGCAGGGTGTCATAGACGGCGCCAAGCGATGCGAATGCCATGCGCCCTTCGGTCAGCCAATCGAGCGCCGCCCGGTCCGGATCGCCTGGCGCGAGCCCGCCCAGGTAGTGCATGCCGGCATCCCACTGGAATCCCTCGCGGCCGAAGCTGTGCGACTGGCCGCCCAATGTCGGGAATGCCTCGAGCAGCAGCACCTTGTGACCGGTATGCGCCAGGGCGGCCGCGCTGCTCATGCCACCCATCCCCGACCCGATGACGATCACGTCGAAGCCAGCCATCTGTGCCTCCTCTCGAAGCGGGAACGCGACCCCGGCCAGTCTGGGAGAGGCAGGCGATCACAGCCATGAGGCAGATCAAAGCCTTGTGACCGAGGGGGAAGAAACGGGGCGGGACAGTGCCGGGCGCCGCCTGTGAAAACATGCCGGGCTTTGCCGCAAGAGCCGTCTGCGACCGTTGGTCGACCTCCATGCGCCTCTCTTGACGGCATGCATGCGGCCGGATTTTGGTCGTGTGCGATGGACCGAATCGCCAATCCGATCATCATCCTCTGGGGATGGCGCCGTGTCGCGATCGCGATCGGCGCCGGCGCGCTCTCGGCCCTGGCGATGGCGCCGTTCAACCTTTTCCCGCTGCTGTGGCTGACGATGCCGGTCTTCGTCTGGCTGCTCGACGGGGCGACGGCGCCCGAGGGCGCCGGCTTCTTCCGCCGCCTGTTGCCCGCGGCGGTCGTCGGCTGGAGCTTTGGTTTCGGCTATTTCCTGGGCGGCCTGTGGTGGATCGGCACGGCCTTCCTGGTCGAGGCCGACGACTTCGCCTGGGTTCTGCCCTTCGCTGTCACACTGCTGCCGGCCGGCCTCGCCCTGTTCTGGGCGCTTGGTGCGGCGGCGGCCCGGGCCGTGTGGTGCGAGGGCTGGCCGCGGATCCTCGTCTTCGCCGTTGCCATGTCCGGCGCCGAATGGCTGCGCGGTCATGTCCTGACCGGTTTCCCCTGGAACGCCGTCGGCTATGCGCTGATGCCCGGCGCGATGATGATGCAGTCGGCCTCGCTCGTCGGCCTGTGGGGGATGACGCTGGCGGCCTTTGTCATATTCGCCACCCCGGCGGCGCTCGCCGGCAACCTGCCGGGCACGCGACGCGGGCAATATGCCTTCCTCGCCGTGGCGCTGGCGCTCTTCGTCGCCCATCTCGGCTTTGGTGCGCTGCGCCTCCTCGCCGCCGGCGATCCGGTCGACAGCGGCATCACGGTACGGATCGTCCAGCCGGCGCTGCGCCAGGAAGAGAAATGGGACGTCGCCAACGAGGAGGCGATCGTCGACCGCTACCTCTCGCTCAGCGACGGCGCCACCTCCCCGGACCGCAACGGCATCGACGGCGTCGACATTCTCGTCTGGCCGGAATCCGCCTTCCCCTTCCTGCTCACCGACCGGCCCGAGGTGCTGTCCGCCATCGCCGACCTCCTGCCCGCCGGCACGACCCTGATCACCGGGGCGGCACGTGCCGAGGGTAGTCGCGGTACCAGCGACCAATTGCCACGTGTATTCAACAGCATCTACGTCATTGCCGACGACGGCGAGATCGTCGCCGCCTATGACAAGGTCCATCTCGTGCCTTTCGGCGAGTTTCTGCCCTTCCCGGGCCTGCTCGAGCGGATCGGCCTCAGCCAGCTCGTCACGCTGCCGGGCGGCTTTTCGCCGGGCGCCCGCCACATGACGCTGGCGCTGGAGCATGCCCCATCGTTCAGCCCGCTGATCTGCTACGAGATCGTCTTTCCCGGCGAAGCGGTGGCGCCGGGCCCGCGTCCCGGCTGGATTCTCAACGTTACCAACGATGGCTGGTTCGGCGACACCCCCGGGCCCCATCAGCACTTCCAGCAGGCGAGGGTGCGTGCGGTCGAGGAGGGGCTACCCGTCATACGGGATGCGAATTCAGGGATATCGGCGGTTGTCGACGGTTATGGGCGGGTCCGGCACAGTCTCGGGGTCGGCCTTGCCGGGATCGTCGACGGTTCGCTGCCTGAAGCCTTGGTTCCAACGTTATACACGGAATTCGGTGACTGGATATTCCTGCTTCTTCTGGTCATCGCCGGTGGTATGGCTGGATATCTGCAATTTCCGCCTAGGTTGAATGGGAATTGACAAAAATCATGTCGGCATGCTCTATCCGGCTATGTCCGACAAAACACAACCCGATACGGGTACGGGGGGTGTTTCGGTAAATGGCGTCACGCGTCAACCGGCCAGACTGTACGGAGGTCGGACAAAAGGCATAAAGCCGTCGGGGTAAACACAAAGAGCCGCTGCCCGTGCGGCCGAAGAGAGAGGCCAAATGGCCAATAAGAAACAGCCAAATCCAATCGACATCCACGTCGGAAGTCGGGTTCGATTGCGTCGGATGATGCTCGGAATGAGCCAGGAGAAGCTCGGCGAG
>JAGRKY010000757.1 GCA_020442095.1 Bauldia sp. | reverse complement strand
GCGACGATGCGGTGAACTTCCCGGCCCGAGTCGGTCAGGCTGATGCGCACGGCGCGGCGGTCGACGCGCGAGCGGGCATGGTGGAGCTAACCCATCTCGACCAGCTTCTTGTCGTTGTAGGAGACGTTCGAGCCGAGATAATAGCCGCGGGTCCGCAGCTCGCCGGCGGTCAGCTCGGACTCCCCGATGTTGAAGAGGAGCAGCGCCTGGACGGCGTTGACGTCCGACCGTCCCGACCGCTCGAACTCGTCCTTGATCACATCGAGCAGTCGCCGGTGCAGGCGCTCGACGAGCGTGAGAGCCTCAAGATACAGCGGCTTGATATCCACATCTTCCTTTGCGGTGGAGATCGCCTCTGCAGCCCCTTTGGAATTAGCCATCTTTCTTCGCCTCGCTGTTTTCCCGGCAGGTATGTTCCCACCTGAGTCAGCGAGCAGATTACGGCCCGGCACTGAAAATCCGCTTAAACTTCAAGATTAATCGGGCCTTACCTCGACGTTGCTGATTTGACCCAAATTGTCGGGAATAAACCCAGCATTTTCAACGAGATATGAGGGACCCCGGTTCACCGCCCCTCGGCACGTCTCTCGATCATGTATAACGCGAGGTATACGACGAGGGTGACGGTATGGAAGGCGACGATGACGATATCGCTTCCGTAAGTTGCGACGAAAACCGTATGCATCGCGATCTGCGCAAGGGCCGCGTAGATCCACACGACCTTGCCCCAGGCGACGCGCTGCCAGAGCCCGACCGAGGCGACGAGATCGACGACGGCCAGATGCATCGTCGCGAGCTTCCATTGCGTCGACATCGTCTCGAACATGCCGGCGGGTCCCGCCGCGACGCCGACGATGATCGCCCATTGATAGAGGCCGAGCAGCATCATGACGCCGGCCATCACGCGACCGTAGATGCCGAGAACGAGCGCGAGCCGCTCCGCGGACGAGTGCGGCGGGGTCTGATCTTTTTCGGTGACGGTCATTTCCGGACGGCTGTAAATCCGCTATTGGGCAGGCATCATCACGTCGACGCACTTACACCGTCCGAGCCGCTGTGACCAGCGCCGACGCCCCCGCCCTCGCATGAGGCATTCCCGCGCCGACAGGCGCACCGCAGTCGATCGAAACAGGCCATGACCCATCCCCGTCCCCTCGCCCCGAACAATCCCGTCACCTCGCCGGACATGGCGGAAATCCTCGCCGGCCGGCGGATGCGGCGCAACCGCAGAACCGACTGGTCGCGCCGCATGGTGCGCGAGAACGCGCTGTCGGTCGACGATCTGATCTGGCCGATCTTCCTCGTCGAGGGCAAGGACGTCACCGAGCCGGTTGCCTCGATGCCCGGCGTCGAGCGCTATTCGGTGGACAAGGCGGTCGCCGCGGCCGAACGGGCCGTGGAACTCGGCATCCCGGCGATCGCGCTCTTTCCCTATACCGACCCGGACCTTCGCGACGAGACCGGGTCGGAAGCCCTCAATCCCGAGAACCTCGTCTGCCAGGCCTGCCGGGCGATCAAGGCGAAGGTCCCCGACATCGGGCTGATCACCGATGTCGCCCTCGACCCCTATACGAGCCACGGCCATGACGGGCTGATGTCCGGCGACGAGATCATCAACGACGAGACGATCGCGGTGCTGATCGCCCAGTCGCTGAACCAGGCGAAGGCCGGCGCCGACGTCATCGCGCCGTCCGACATGATGGACGGCCGGGTCGGCGCGATCCGCCGCGCCCTCGACGCCGGCGGCCATGCCAATACGCAGATCATGGCCTATTCGGCCAAATACGCCTCCGCCTTCTACGGGC
>JAGRKY010000756.1 GCA_020442095.1 Bauldia sp. | reverse complement strand
GCCATGCTCCGTCGTGTTGCGTATCTGACGGTGGTCGCCGGCCTGTGTACGCTGGTCGGTGGATGCGCCCTGAATATTGTCGGCTTCGAGCGTCGCGACTCGTGGCGCGAGCAGGCGGAGCGCGCCTGCATGGCGCGCAAGCCGCAGCAGTCCTATTTCATCCATCAGGTCAAGGCGATAGACGGCAAGGGCGTCTGCGGCATCACCTATCCGCTCGACGTCCAGGCGCTGGAAGGCGGCACGATCGGCGTCGGCCCGGACGCGACGCTCGGCTGCCCGATCACCACGGCGCTCGAAATCTGGATGCGCTACTCGGTCCAGCCCGCGTCCTTCGTCTATTTCGGTATGCCGATCGTCGAGATCAAGCAGATCTCCGCCTATGCCTGCCGGACGCGGAACAACAAGAAGGGCGCCGAGCTTTCCGAGCATGCCTTCGGCAATGCCATCGACATTGCGGGCTTCAAGCTCGCCAACGGCCGGGTGATCACGGTGAAGTCCGGCTGGAATGGAAGCGCCGACGAGCGCGCATTTCTGCGCGAGATCTATTCGAGCGCCACCCGCACCTTCAAGACCGTGCTCGGCCCCGGCGCCGCCTATCACAGCGATCATTTCCACGTCGATCTCGCCCGCCACAACAAGGACGGGACCTATACCTACGCGAAGCCGAAAGCGCCGATGGTGCCGCCGGCGCGGCGGCCCTTCGTCGGGACGCAATATGCGGCGATCCCCGGCCAGCCCCGCTACGGGATCGCGACCGGCTATACCGGCTCGATCGCGGCGCCCGACCAGATCGTGATCACCGACCAGCCGCCGACCTATACCGGCTCGGCCTTCTTCCCCGCCGACTACGATCCCTCGGCGATTGCGGGCAAATACAACCCCCCCGATCCCGCCGACGTGATCGCCGGCAAGGCGTCGATATCCGACAGTCCGAACCTGTCCGCCTTCTCCGACGGCGATTGAAGCCGATGAGGGCTGCGTGCGCGACGACGGCGCCGGATGCAGGGGCGTTCAGACCATCAGACTGATCTCGTAGAGGCCGGGGAGGGGACGATGGGGTTCGAGTGGTTCAGGCATAACTGGATGAATGCCGGCTTCGTCGCCGGTCTCTTCCTGCTCGCTCTCGTGCCGCTCATCGCCGGCACCTGGAGCCTGCCGCTGCTGCTCGTCTATCTGCAGATCCCGCTCTATCTGCTCCACCAGCTCGAGGAGCATGCCGGCGACCGCTTCCGTACCTTCGTCAACGCCCGCATTGCCGGCGTGCCCGATGCGCTGACCACCAACGCGGTGGTGGTGATCAACGTGCCGCTGGTCTGGGGTGTCGATCTCGTCGCGCTCTATCTCGCGCGCTTCGTCGATATCGGCTTCGGGCTGATCGCGCTGTGGCTGACGGTGATCAACGCCATCGTCCATATCGCCGCCGCCGGCCGCTTCCGCGGCTACAATCCCGGCCTCGTCACCGCGGTGATCCTCTTCCTGCCGTTCGGCATTTGGGGGATCGTTGTGGTCTCGGCCGTGCCCGGAGTCGGCGCCGGCTACCAGATTCTCGGGCTGGCGCTGGCGATCCTCACCCATGTCGCCATCGCCGTGCATGTCTTCCGCAGGGCGCGGATGCTGAAAGGGACGAGTGGCTGACGCCGCTCAGGCCTTGCCGTAGCCGCCACCGGTCGGCGTCGTGACGATGATCGCGTCGCCGGGCGACATCTTCTTCTGGTCGCAGCCTTCGAGAATCTCGATGCTTCCGTCCTTGCGCCGGACCCGGGTTTCGCCGAGCCGCCCCGGGCCGCCGCCTTCGAGGCCGTGCGGGTGGACCTTGCGATGCGAGGAGAGGATGGCGCAGTCCATCTCGTCGAGGAAGCGGATGGTGCGCTCGGTGCCGCTGCCGGCCGACCACCGGCCCTTGCCGCCGGTGCCCTTGCGGATGTGGAAGTCCTCGAGGAGGACCGGGAAGCGGTATTCGAGGATCTCGGGATCGGTGAGCCGCGAATTGGTCATGTGGGTATGGACCGCGTCGACGCCGCTGAAGCCGGGACCGGCCGGGGCGCCCGAACAGATCGTCTCGTAATACTG
>JAGRKY010000074.1:2037-3142 GCA_020442095.1 Bauldia sp. | reverse complement strand
GGTTGATGATCTCCTTGAGCCGGCCCGTGACGCGGACATAGCCGTCGGCGTCCATGATCCCCTGGTCGCCGGTGTGGAACCAGCCGTGGGCGAAGGCCGCGGCGTTGGCGTCGGGGTTGTTCTCGTAGCCGGCGGTGACATTCGGCCCGCGGATGACGATCTCGCCCTCGCTGTCTGGAGGCAAGACGGCGCCGTCGGTCGCCATGATCGCGACCTCGGGGCCGGCAGCCGGGCCGACGCTGCCGGGCTTGCGGGCGCCTGGCGGGAGGCGGTTCGAGGTCATCTGGTGGGAGGCCTCGGTCATCCCGTAGGATTCGATCACCGGGCAGCCGAAAGTCTCCTCCAGCTCGGCCATGACCTGGGCCGGGAGCGAGGAGGAGGAGGAGCGGATCAAGCGGAGACGGCTTGCCGCGACCGCCTCGGCATTGCGCCCCGCGCGGGCGAGGATTGCCTGATGCATGGTTGGGACCGCCGTGTACCAGGTCGGACGCATCTCATCGAGCCACCCGAAGACGCGCAGCGCGTTGAAGCCCGGCGTGCAGTGGACGCTGCCGCCGGCGGCGAGCGACGACAGGACCGCCGCGATCAGGCCGTGGATATGGAAGAGCGGCATGATGTTGAGGCAGCGGTCGTCCGGGCCGAGCGAGAGCGTCCGGCCGATATGGCTGGCGGAGGCGGCGAGATTGGCGTGGGCGAGTGGCACCAGCTTCGGGCGCGAGGTCGTGCCCGAGGTGTGAAGGAGGAGGGCGATGTCGTCGGGTTCGGCGATCCCCGGATGCTTCGCATGGCCTTCGAGGTCGCCGTAGATGGTGAAGGCGCCGGCCGGATGGGCGAGATTGTGGATCAGCCTGAGCACCGGGATGCCGAGCCTGTGGGCGACGGCGACCACCGGTCCTTCCTCCTCCTCGGCGACGAGCACCGCCTTCGGGCCGATGTCGCCGAGGTAGAATTCGAGCTCCTCCGCCCGGTAGGCGGGGTTGAGCGGCGCAGTGGTCGCGGCGGCGGCGACCGACAGGAAGGCCGTCGCCATCTCGGGGCCGTTGGGGAGGACGATCGCGACCCGGTCACCGCGGCCGATGCCGAAGGCGTTCAGCCGCTCCACCGT
>JAGRKY010000074.1:0-1964 GCA_020442095.1 Bauldia sp. | reverse complement strand
TCCCCGGCCGCGATGCGTTCGATCATATTGGACATGTAATCCCTGTCGGTGGGTCGGAGGATGGGTCTATAGTCCCCCGTCAAAGAGGGACCAGCAAGAGGGAGGAGCCCCATGGATATCAAAGAAGCCGAGCCGGGCGGAGCAACGCAGCCCGGCGAAACAGGGGGGCTTCCCTTCGATTCCGCGCGGCTGGACGCGCTGCTCGACGCGGCGGGGATCGATGTCCTCGTCGTCTCGTCGAAGCACAATATCCAGTATCTGCTCGGCGGCTATCGCTTCTTCTTCTTCGATCATTTCGACGCGATCGGCCTCAGCCGCTACCTGCCGCTCCTCGTCTATGTGCGGGGCAAGCCGGACGATGCCGCCTATTTCGGCAACCCGATGGAGGGCTATGAGGAGGCGCTCGGCAAGTTCTGGACGCCGCGCTTCGAGAAAGGCTGGGGCTCGGTGCCGGTGACCGAGCAGGCGGCCGCCTTCATCACGCGCCTCGGCAAGCAGCGCGGGCGGATCGGCGTCGAGCGCGCCTTCCTGCCGGCCGATGCGGAAGAGGCACTGCGCCGGGCGCTGCCGGAGGCCGGGATCGTCGACGCGGTGGTGCCGCTCGAACGGCTCCGGGCGATCAAGACGCCGCAGGAGCTCGACCTGCTCCGCACGGCTTCCGACCGGGTGGTCGAGGCGATGCTCGCGGTGATGACCGGCCACGGACCGGGGTCGACCAAGCTCGAACTGACCGAGGCGCTCCGCCGCGAGGAGGTCCAGCGCGGCCTGACCTTCGAATATTGCCTGATCACCGCGGGGACGAGCACCAACCGGGCGCCGTCCGACCAGGTCTGGGGCGAGGGCGATATCCTGTCGCTCGATTCAGGCGGCAACTACAAGGGCTATATCGGCGACCTTTGCCGGATGGCAATCCAGGGCGAGCCGGATTCGGAGCTCGTCGACCTGCTCGCCGAGATCGAGGCGATCCAGCAGGCGGCACGGACGCCGATCAGGGCCGGCGCGCGGGGCGGCGACATCTTCGCCGCGGCCGAGCCGCTCGTCCGGCAGTCGAGCCACGGCAACACGCTCGATTTCGTCGCCCATGGCATGGGCCTGATCAGCCACGAGGCGCCGCGCCTGACCTCGAACGGGCCGGTGCCCTATCCGGGCGACGACGCCGACCGGCCGCTCGCCGCGGGCATGGTACTGTCGATCGAGACGACGCTGGCGCATCCCCGCCGCGGCTTCATCAAGCTCGAGGACACGGTCGCCGTGACCGAGGACGGCTGGGAAGCCTTCGGCGACGGCGCGCGCGGCTGGAACCGGGGCGGCACGGCGGTCGGCTGAGCGCCCGCCCCCGGACCCAGGACGACGGGGACCTAGACGACGGCGACCTCGATGTCGCCGACGCCGTCGATATGGCCATGGAGGGTGTCGCCCTGGGCAACCGGGCCGACGCCCGAGGGCGTGCCGGTGAAGATGACGTCGCCCGGCACCAGGGTGAAGAAGCCGGACAGGTAGGCGATCATCTCCGGGACCTTCCAGATAAGCTGGTTGATGTCGCCGGTCTGGCGACGCTCGCCGTTGACGTCGAGCCAGATCGCGCCGGAATCGAGGACGCCCGACCGGGAGACCGGGACCAGCGGCGCGCACGGCGCGGAGGCCTCGAAGGCCTTGGCGGTCGCCCACGGGCGGCCAAGCTCCTTCGCCTCCGCCTGGAGGTCGCGGCGGGTCATGTCGAGGCCGACCGCATAGCCGAAGACGCAGGCCCCGGCGTCGGCGACCGCGATGTCCGTTCCGCCCGCACCCAGCGCGACGACAAGCTCGATCTCGTGATGGACGTCCTCGGACGCGGCCGGATAGGGGAAGGAGCCGGTGAGGTTGAGGTTGTCGGGATTCTTCTGGAAGAAGAAGGGCGGCGAGCGCGACGGGTCGTGGCCCATCTCCACCGCATGGGCGGCGTAGTTGCGGCCGACGCAATAGAC
>JAGRKY010000755.1 GCA_020442095.1 Bauldia sp. | reverse complement strand
GGCGCCGATCATCGCGATGCGCATCTGGCGGCTCAGTCGATCTCGTTGAACAGGCCGGCGTCGATCCGGCTCTGGATGAAATCGGGCATCTTGAGCCCGGCCTTCACCTTCGCCTCGAGATCGGCCTCGGCGGCCTTGACCTTGGCGAGGCGCTCGATGATCTCGTCGATCCGTCCGAAAGGCACGATGACCACGCCGTCCTCGTCGCCGAGGACGATGTCGCCGGGGCCGACCATGGTTCCGCCGACCATCACCGGCAGGCCGACGGTTCCCGGACCGTTGCGGGCCGGCGAATTGGGCGTGACGCCGGCGGCGTAGCAGGGCAGCCCGACGCCACGGATGCCGACCACGTCGCGGACGAAGCCATCGGTGACGAAGGCCGCGCAGCCGCTGTTCTTCATCATGCCGAGCAGCAGGTCGCCGATCACCGCGACACCGGTAAAGCCGCCGGTCGCCGAGACGATGACATCGCCCGGCTGGGAGACGGCGAGGGCGCCGAAGGTGGCGAGGTTGTCGGCCGGGCCGTCGGCGGCCGGGACGGCGACGCCGCAGAAGGGATTCACGCCGCCGATCGACTTGATTCGCCCATCCAGCGCGCCGCTGCCCTGCATGGCATCGACGGCGTGGCCGGTCTGCACGCCGGTGAAGGCGGCGACCTGTTCCTTTGTCGGACGGGGAAAATTGCGGCGAAGGGTGAGCAGCGGCGGATCGGTGATCATCTCTGGAATTGCCTTTTCGGAATGTCCGGGTGAATACCCGGCGGCACCCTATCAAAACCTGTGGTTTGTCGCGAATAATCGGACAACGCGACGCGATCACCGTGGTTGCCTTTCACGTCGCGATCTGGTCGGATACCGGTTCGGTCGTCACGCGTTCCCGACGGCAGATTCCGCTCAACTGAAAGAAAAGAGGCGGCCCAAGGGCCGAGCCCCACATGAACAACGTTGCCCCGCCCAAATACGGCATGGGTGCCCGCGCCAAGCGCACCGAGGACAAGGCGCTGGTGACCGGAGCCGGTCATTTCACCGACGATTATGCGCCGGAAGGCATGCTCCACGCCTATGTGCTGCGCTCGTCGATGGCCCACGCGCGGATCAAGGTCGGCGATCTTTCCGCTGCCCGCGAGACGGCCGGGGTGCGGCTGGTGATGACCCATGAGGATCTCGCCGGCGTGAAGGGGCTGCCCTGCAAAGGCAAGATTCGCCAGGTCGACGGGACCCATCCGTGGATTCCCGAGCATCCGCTGCTGTGCGGCGACATGGTCCGGCAGGTCGGAGACCCGATCGCCTTCATCGTCGCCGACACGCTGGAACAGGCGAAGATGGCCTCGGAAACGATCGAGATCGACTATGATCCGCTGCCGGCCATCGCGGATTTGCGCGGGGCGCTCGCCGACGACGCGCCGCTGGTCTGGCCGGAGCACGGCACCAATGTCGCCTTCGCCTGCTCGCGCGGCGCCAAGGGTGCGACCGACGCCGCCATGCTGCGCGCCGCCCGGGTCTCCCGGATCGAGATCGTCAACAACCGCCTGGTCGCCAACTACATGGAGACGCGTGGCATCGTCGCCGAATACGACGCCGAGGCGGATCGCTATACGCTGACCATGGGCACCCAGGGCGGCCATGGCATGCGCGACCGTATCGCCAAGGATATCCTCGGCATTCCGGCCAGCAAGATCCGGGTGATCACCCCGGATGTCGGCGGCGGCTTCGGCACCAAGACATTCGTCTACCAGGAATACCCGCTGGCTACGATCGCCGCGAAGCGGGTCGGCAAGCCGGTGAAGTGGATCAGCGAGCGCAGCGAGCATTTCCTGGTCGACAGCCACGGCCGCGACAATTTCGCGGTCGCCGAGATGGCGATGGACGAGAACGGCAAATTCCTCGCCATGCGGGTCGATCTGCTGGCCGGCATGGGCGCCTACCTCTCCCAGTTCGGACCGTTCATCCCCGAGGGCGAGCTGACGATGCTGACCGGTGTCTATGACATCCCGCATCTCTACGCGCTGTGCCGCGGCATCTACACCAATACCGCGACCGTCGACGCCTATCGCGGCGCCGGCAGGCCGGAAGCCGCCTATCTCGTGGAGCGGCTGGTCGATCAGTGCGGCCGCGATACCGGCCTCGGCCCGGTCGAGATCCGGCGGCGGAACTTCATCAAGCCGGAGGCCTTCCCCTACGAGACGCAGGGCGGGCGGATCTATGACAGCGGCGAATTCGACGGCCATCTCGAACAGGCGCTGGATACCTCCGACTGGAAGGGCTTCGAGGACCGCGCCGCCGCTTCGAAGGCGGCCGGCAAGCTCCGTGGCTTCGGTATGGCCACCTATGTCGAGGCCTGCGCCTTCCCCGGCACCGAGGAGGCCACGGTGCGGCTCGAGGAAGACGGCACGGTGACCCTGCTGATCGGCACCCAGACCAATGGCCAGGGGCACGCCACCGCCTATTCGCAGTTCATCGTCGGCCAGCTCGGCATCGACTATGACAAGGTCAAGGTGGTCCAGGGCGATACCGACCAGGTGCCGAATGGCGAGGGGACCGGCGGGTCGCGCTCGATCCCGCTCGGGGCGGTGTCGGTGCATAATGCAGCGGTCAAGCTCGCCGAGCAGGTCAAGCGGCTGGCCTCGGACCAGCTCGAGGCGTCGGTCGAGGATCTCGAGCTCGCCGAGGGAATGGTCCGGGTCGCCGGCACCAACCGCGGCGTGACGCTTGCCGACGTCGCCAGGTCGGCCAAGGACCCGCAGGCGCTCACCGCCTTCGACGACGATTTCGAGCAACCCGAGCCGACCTATCCGAACGGCAGCCACATCGCCGAGGTCGAGATCGACCCCGAGACCGGCACGACCGAGATCGTCGGCTACTGGATCGTCGACGATTTCGGCGCGACGGTGAACCCGATGCTGCTGGAGGGTCAGGTCCATGGCGGCATCGTCCAGGGGATTGGCCAGGCGCTCTACGAGCATACCGTCTACGATGCCGACGGCCAGCTTCTCTCCGCATCCTTCCTCGACTATGCGATGCCGAGGGCCGACGGCGTGCCGAGCTTCAACTTCGAGACGCGGAACGTGCCGTCGAAGACCAACGCCTTCGGCATCAAGGGAGCCGGCGAGGCGGGCTCGATCGGCTCCTGTCCGGCGGTCATGAACGCGGTCGTCGACGCGCTCAACCGTGGCTGCGGCATCACCCATATCGACATGCCGGCGACGCCGGAGCGGGTATGGGCCGCGATCCAGGACGCCCAGGCCTAGCACGCAGCGCATGATGGCCTGACGGCGGCGCGCGCGTCAGGCCATCACGCCGCCGTCGCGGGGCCGGCGGTCTTTTGGTTGCACGGCCGATATCGATCGGGCTTGCGACTCCCGCCGGTCTGTGCTCCGCTCGCGCCAAATCCGATGGACCCACCAGAACATGCGCGCCCGCTCGTCGGGATAGCGCTCAAGGTCGCTTCAACACTGTCCTTCACGGCGATGGCCACGCTGATCAAGCTGG
>JAGRKY010000754.1 GCA_020442095.1 Bauldia sp. | reverse complement strand
GCGGCCAGAAGGTCATCGCCTCGGCCTTCACCGACCTCGGCTTCGACGTCGTGCTCGGTCCCCTCTTCCAGTCGCCCGAGGAAGCCGCCCGGCTCGCCATCGACAACGACGTCCACATGGTCGGCGTCTCGACGCTCGCCGCCGGCCATCTCGTCACCGTCCCGGCGCTGAAGCGGGCGCTCGAAGCCGCCGGTCGGCCCGACATCATGGTCGTCGTCGGCGGGGTCATCCCGCCGCAGGACTATGAAGCCCTCCGCGACGCCGGCGCCGCGGCGATCTTCCCGCCGGGCTCGCCGGTCGCGGAATCGGCGGTGACGCTCGTCGACGCGCTCAACCAGCGCCTCGGCTACGAACCCTCGACGCTCCGCAATTTCCCGGCCGGCGGACTGGACACGGCAGGCTAGGCCGCCCATATTCCAACTGGTTGTCTAGTTGGTTGGATAGGCCATGACCGTTACAGTCGGCGCATTCGAAGCCAAGACCAAGCTCTCCGAACTCCTCGATCGCGTGGAAAAAGGCGAGGAAATCATCATCACCCGTCGCGGCAAGCCCGTTGCGCGGCTGACGATGCCGGCTGCGCGAGACAGGCGAAAGAAAGCCACCGTCGACGAACTGCTCGCCATCGGGCAGTCCATCGATCACCTGGTCGACGGCAGTTTCACCTCCGCGGACATCAATTCGATCCTGTACGACGAGGACGGTCTCCCCAAGTGATTGTGGACTCCTCCGCTATCGTCGCGATCCTGCGGCGCGAGGACGATGCTGCGGCATTCGCGCAAGCCATCCATGACGCTTCGGATTTGCGGGTATCGGCTGCCACCTACGTCGAACTGGTGAACGTCCTGGACCGCCGGATCGGGCCGGAGGCGGTGACGGCGGCCGACAAGTTGCTGGCGCGCTCGCTGATCGAGATCGTCCCTTTTTCACCGGCTCAGGCGCGGTGGGCTCGCCATGCCCGTCTCACCTACGGCATCGGCAACCATCCGGCCCGTTTGAATTTCGGCGACTGTTTCGCCTATGCGCTCGCAAAGGAGACCGGCGAGGCCCTCCTCTTCAAGGGCGGCGATTTCGCCCTGACCGACGTGGTGCCGGCGCTCTGAACCGTCCCGTTGTGGCACAGCCGGCGCGGCACGATCCTTGATCCGTGGCGGGCCAAAGGAGCCGTTATGGACAGACGCAGCTTTCTCTCGGGCGCCATCACCGTCGCAGCCCTCGCGCCGACCGGCGCCGACGCGGCCGAGCCGCCCGCCTTCCGCGGGGCGGTCGACGCCCAGGCACGCGGTCTGACGCCCGACAGCCCCGGCAACCAGAGCCGCCTCCTCCAGGCGCTCCTCCAGGAAGCGGCCGCCGAGAACAAGCCGGTCTTCCTGCCGCCCGGCAGCTATGCGCTCTCCAACATCGTCCTGCCGGCGAATACCCGCCTGATGGGCATCGCCGGCGCGACCCGCCTGGTCTTCGACGGCGACGGCCACATGATCAATGCCGAGGGCGCCGGACTGATCGCCCTCGACGGCCTTGTCATCGACGGCGCCGGCAAGCCCCTCGCCGATTATGTCGAGGGCCTCGTCCACCTCGTCGAATGCGGGACGGTGCAGATCCGCAACTGCGACGTGACCGGCGGCGCGCGCAATGGCCTCGCCCTCGATCGCTGCGGCGGCCACGTCGAAGCCAACCGCATCACCGGCGCGAAGCTCGCCGCGATCCGCGCCATCGAGTCGACGGGGCTGACCGTCGCCGGCAACGAGATCGCCGATTGCGGCAACGGCGGCATCCTCGTCTGGCGCTGGTCGGAAGGCGAGGACGGCACCATCGTCACCAACAACCGCATCGCCCGGATCGGCGCCGAGGATGGCGGCACCGGCGAGAACGGCAACGGCATCAACGCCTTCCGCGCCCATGGCGTGACCGTCGCCAACAACCAGATATCGGATTGCGCCTTCACCGCGGTCCGCGCCAATGCCGCCAACAATGTGCAGATCACCGGCAATACCTGCCTGCGCTGCGGCGAGGTCGCGATCTTCTCCGAATTCGGGTTCAGCGGCGCGCTGATCGCCAACAACATCGTCGAGAAGGCCGCGACCGGAATCAGCGTCGCCAATTTCGATGCCGGCGGCCGCATGGCGGTGGTCGCCAACAACATCATCCGCGATCTCGTCGACGAAGGCCCCTACCCGGCCGACGAACAGGGCTTCGGTGTCGGCATCTCGGTCGAGGCCGACGTCACAGTCAGCGGCAACGTCATCGACGGCGCGCCGCGTTTCGGCATGGTGCTCGGCTGGGGGCCCTATCTCCGCGACGTCGCGGCGACCGGCAACGTCATCCGCGACGCGCCGGTCGGCATCGCCGTCAGCGTCGTCGAGGGTGCCAGCGCGGTGCTGATCAACGACAACCTGATCTCCGGCGCCAGCGAAGGCGCCATCGTCGGCATGCGCTGGTCCGAGCGGGCCTCGGGCGACCTCGCGCTGTCGGGCGCCGAGGAATTCCCCCACGTCACCATCGCCCGCAACCGCGCCTGATCCTTTTCCCAGGCATCAAGTATCAGCCGTCAGGTCTCCGGCGGCTCGCCGCGCCGCTCGATCCATCGCGCCAGCCGCTCCAGCGCCTCGTCGATCATCGTGTCGCGCTTCGAGAAGCAGAGGCGGATGAAATTCCGCGGCGCTTCGGACTCCTCGGACTGGTAGAAGGCAGAGACCGGAACCGCGGTCACGCCCGCCTCGAAGGTCAGCGTCTGGCAGATCGCGGCATCGTCGGCATTGAGGCCGAGCGGGGCGGTATCGACGGTCAGGAAATAGGTTCCGGCGCAGGGCACGATGCCGAAGCCGGTCCTGGCGACACCTTCCGCCAGCCGGTCGCGCTTCGCCTGCAGGTCGCCGGCCAGCGACTGGTAGTAGTCGTCGTCCTTGCCGAGCCCGTAGGCGACCGCCTTCTGCAGGCCGGGCGGCGTGGTGAAGGTCGTGTATTGATGCGCCTTGGTCACCGGATCGAGCAGGTCCGGCGCGGCGGTGACATAGCCGACCTTCCACCCGGTCAGCGAGAAGGTCTTGCCGGCGGAACCGATCCGGATCGTCCGCTCGCGCATGCCGGGCAGCGTGATCAGCGGGATGTGCTTCCGCCCGTCGAAGATGATGTGCTCGTAGACCTCGTCGCAGATCGCATAGGCGTCGTGGGCGACGACGAGCTCGGCGATCATCGCCAACTCCTCCCGGTCGAAGACCTTGGCCGCCGGGTTCATCGGGTTGTTGAGGACGATCGCCTTTGTCTTCGGGCCGAAGGCCGCGGCGAGCGCCTCCCTGTCGAGCCGCCAGTCGGGCGGCGTCAGCCGAACGAATTTCGGCGTCGCCCCCGCCCGGCGCAGCAGCGGCAGGTAGCAGTCGTAGAGCGGCTCGATCAGCACAACCTCGTCGCCGGGTTCGATCAGCGCCGCCATGCAGTCGGACAGCGCCTCGGTCGCGCCGGAGGTGACCAGAACCTCGGTCTGCCAGTCGACATCGAGGTCGTAGAAGCGCTTGTTCG
>JAGRKY010000753.1 GCA_020442095.1 Bauldia sp. | reverse complement strand
CCTCGTTGGTTCCTGAGATGGCCGCATACGCGGGCATGGATTTCAAGAGTCTGGTGCGTTGGATGGTGGAGGACGCGTCTTGCAGTCGGTGAAGCCGGAGACCGAGGGAGACATGGGCGACTGGCCTGCCGATGCACGGCCGGCGCGTCGCCTCGTCCTGCCGCGGTTCCTGCGCCGCCCGGCACGCATCCTGTCGCGTCTCGACCTGCGGACGCCACGGTATGCCGGCACCAAGGGCATGGCCCTGCTTTTCGCCGCGACGGCGGCGACCGGCATGGTGGTCGGCGGGCACACGACCACGGTCGTTTCGGCGCTTACCGCATGGGCGGGCCTTGGGATCGACGAAGTCGAGATCAGCGGCCAGAGCGAGACGTCCGAGATCGACGTGCTGAACGCCATGGCGATCGGACCCTTCCCGTCGATCGTGACATTCGACGCGATCAGCGCCCGCGAACGCGTCGAGCGGTTGCCCTGGGTCAAGCGGGTGACCATCCGCAAGCTCTATCCCGACACCCTGCAGGTGGGGATCGTCGAGCGCCAGCCCTACGCGATCTGGCAGCATGACGGCGCCGTCGTCCTGATCAACAAGGACGGACGGGTGCTCGCCGATCATGTCGACTCGCGCTACGCGCAATTGCCGATGGTGGTCGGCAAGGGGGCGGACGCGCGGGCCGGCGAGTTCGTTTCGCTGCTCGAGGAATTCCCGTCCTTCGCGCCGCGGGTCCGCGCCGGCGTGCTGGTTTCGGACCGGCGCTGGAACGTCGTCCTCAACAACGGCATCGAAATCATGCTGCCAAAGGACGATCCGGGTTCGGCCCTGATCCAGGCGGTCGCGCTTGACGACGGTCACGGCATCCTTTCCCGCGAAATCGCGGCGGTCGACCTTCGCCTGCCCAACCGGCTGGTCTTCCGCCTGACCGAGGCCGGTTACGAGGCGCGCGAAGCCCTGCTCAAGAAGCGGAAGGGCAAGGGCTGATGAAGATATTCGGTTCCTCCGACCAGGGCCGTCGCCCGATCATCCGCCGCCCGACCGTCGTTTCGGTCCTCGACATCGGTTCGAGCAAGATCTGCTGCCTGATCGCCCGGCTGAAGCCGCTGGACGACGCGGAGGGGGCGGAGGCGCTTCGCGGCCGGACGCATGCGATCGAGGTGCTGGGCATCGGCCATCAGCGCTCGCGCGGCATCAAGTCCGGCGTCGTCGTCAATCTCGACGCCGCGGAGCATGCCATTCGCCTCGCCGTCGACGCCGCCGAGAGGATGGCGGGGATCACCGTCGACTCGCTGATCGTCAGCATTTCCGCCGGCCGGCTGGCGAGCGAAACCTATTCGGCAAGCGTCGCCCTGTCGGGCAAGGCGGTCGAGGACGTCGATATCGGCCGGGTGCTCGCCGCCGGGCGACGCCACTCGGTCAGCGACGGGCGCTCCATCGTCCATGCCCTGCCGATCGGCTATTCGCTCGACGCCAATGGCGGCATCGCCGACCCGCGCGGCATGGTCGGCGAGCGGCTCGGCGTCGACATGCACATGGTCACCGGCGATGCCCAGCCGCTGCGCAACGTCGAGCTTTGCATCGCCCGCGGCCACCTGTCGGTCGAACGCCTCGTGGCGGCGCCCTATGCCAGCGGCCTGTCCGTCGTGGTCGATGACGAATCGGAGCTCGGCTGCGCCTGCATCGACTTCGGCGGCGGGACGACGACCATCGCCGTCTTCACCAAGGGCCAGTTCGTCCATGCCGACGCGATCGCGATCGGCGGCCGGCACATCACCACCGACATTGCCCGCGGGCTGTCGACGCGGCTCGAGGTCGCCGAGCGGTTGAAGACGGTTTACGGCAGCGCCCTGCCGAGCCCGGCCGACGAGCGCGAGATCATTTCGGTGCCCTCGATCGGGGACGACGAGGAGGAACCCGCCAATCACGTGCCGCGTTCGGCGCTGACCCGGATCATCCGGCCGCGGGTCGAGGAGATCCTCGAACTGGTGCGCGACCGGCTGAACCAATCCGGATACGCGACGCTGGTCGGACGGCGGATGATCCTGACCGGCGGCGCCAGCCAGCTTACCGGCCTGGCCGAATCGGCGCGGCGGGTGCTTGCCCGCAACGTCAGGCTCGGCCGGCCACTCGGAATTGCCGGCCTGCCGGAGGTCGCCAAGGGGCCGGCATTCTCGACCGCGGTCGGGCTGCTCATCTATCCGCAGGTCGCGACGATGGAACAATGCGAGGGGGGAAGCGACCGTCCCTTCGCGATGACGGGAACGGGTGGCTACCTGGCACGGGTGGGCCACTGGTTCAGGGAGAGCTTCTAGGCGC
>JAGRKY010000752.1 GCA_020442095.1 Bauldia sp. | reverse complement strand
GCAACCTGCTCGGCGCGCTCGACTCTCTCGATTCCGGCGTCACGACGCTCTACGACTGGTCGCACAACAACAATACGCCGGAGCATGCCGACGCGGCCGTTCAGGGACTGCGCGACGCCGGGCTGCGGGCGGTCTTCGGCTATGGCAATTCCAATGCCGAATGGTTCCCGCCGAACGACATCCCGACCAACTATGACGACATCCGCCGGGTGCGTAGGGACCTGCTGCCCTCCGACGATGGCCTGATCACCATGGCAGTCGCTGCCCGTGGCCCGCAATTCACCACGCTCGACATCACCGACGAGGATTTCAAGCTTGCCAGGGAACTCGGCATCCGGATCACGGTCCATGTCGGCGATGGTCTCTGGGGGATGTCGAAGCCGCTCGAGCAGATGAATGGCCGCAATATGCTCGGGCCCGATGTCACCTACGTTCACACCAACACGATCGCCGACGACGAGTTCAAGCTGATCGGAGAGACCGGCGGAACGGCGTCGATCGCGCCGGAGCTTGAGATGCAGATGGGGCATGGGCTGCCGCCGGCGCTCAAGCTGCTCGACGCCGGCGTCAGGCCGAGCATTTCGAGCGACGTGGTGACGACGGTTCCGTGCGACATGTTCAACGCCATGCGCCACCTGATCTCCGGGACCCGCCTGATGGTCAACAAGGTCGCCCTCGAAGAGAAGCGGATCGTCGATCCGTTGCCGCTGACCAGCCGCGACGTTCTCGAATTCGCGACTCTGCAGGGCGCCCGCGCCTGCGGTCTCGATCACAAGACCGGATCGCTGACGCCCGGCAAGGAGGCCGATATCGTGCTGATCAACACGACGGCGCTCAACCTCTTCCCGGTCAACAATCCGGTCGGCGCGGTGGTCGAGTTCAGCCATGTCGGCAACGTCGACACCATCCTGGTCGCCGGCGAGGTGAAGAAGCGGGACGGCAAGCTCGTGGGGGTCGACCTGGAGGCCTTCCGCAGGAAGGTCGATGCCGCCCGCGACGACCTGTTCGGACGGGCAGGGGTCCCGACCGACGGCTCGTGGATCGTCAGGCCCTACACCGAGGAAGCGAAGTCGGAATTCTGAGATGGATCCGGTTCCGTCGGCATCCGCTGGCGGAACCGGAACCCTGGTCGCGGCGCCGCTTCCGGTGGCGTGTGAGGCTCTTTGGAAAAAGAGCGTGGCAGGTCAGGGGCTGTTCAAAGCGAATGGCGTGAGTTGACGATATTGCGGGTTGAGCGTCGCGAGGATCGGCAGTGCCGCGGCGCCGCGGGCCACGGAATCGCGACCGAGCGAAGCCTTGACCAGCGGCGGCATCTCGCGATGCGCCCGGCCGACGGACGGCGCCAGTGGCTGGACCCGGGCGATCAGCGTATCGATCAGCCAGGCCGGCGCGTTGCCGCCGAGCATGATGGTTTCGGGGTCGAACAGGTTCTCGAGCGTGTTGAGCCCGGTCCGAAGCGGCTCCACGGCCTCGTCGAGCCAGCCCTTTACCAGCGGATGATCGGGGCCGAGCAGGTCGAAGGCATCGGGCGATGGCAGGTCCAGCCCGTGCTCGGAGAGGTAGCGGAGCGCCGAATCGATCGAGACATACGTTTCGAGGCAACCGCGCTTGCCGCAGATGCACAGATTGCCGCCAGGCACGGCAGTGGTGTGGGCCAGCTCGCCGGCGTTCCCGCTCGCGCCGCCGAACGCGGCGCCGTTGATCATCACGCCGCAACCGAGGCCCATGCCTAGTGAGACATATACGAAATTGGACAGGTGCCGGGCGGTCTCGCCGAACCGCCATTCGGCGGTGATTGCACACTGGCCGTCATTGGCGAGTGACACCTTGAGCCCCGTGCTGCGAACCAGCAGTTCGCGCAACTTGATGCCGTCCCAATCGGGGAGGCGCGGCGGGGCGAGACCCGGCACCGCGAACGGACCCGGCGTGGCGAGGCCGATGCCGAGCAGCCTTTCCTCCGGGATCCCTGCCATCGCGATGACTTGCCGGGCGGTCGCGGCGATGTCCAGCGCCGCATGCTCCGGGCGGAGGTCGCGCAGCTCCGCGTCCGCCCGATAGAGCACATCGCCGGCGAAGTTCATTGCCACGCACATCAGACGGTCGAACTCGACGTCGACGCCGAGCGTGAAGGCCCCGTCCGGCCGGATGCTCACAAGCGTGGGCGGCTTGCCGACGCCGCTTCGGTTCTTGCGGCGCTGCTCCACGAAGGCCAGGTCGGCGAGTTCATCCACCAGGTCCGATACCGCCTGTTTCGACAACCCGGTCGCATCCGAGATATCGGAGCGCGAGATCGCGTCGTTCACGCGGATCGCCTCGAACACCACCCAGAGGTTGATGGCCTTCGCCTTCACAATGTTGGTGGCGCTCAGAAGCATGGTTTCCCTTGCCTAATAATTAATATGTCAAGATGACGGAATAACGTTGACAGCTGTTTTAGCGCCAAGCAGACTTTCCTCCAAGACGTGTGGGAAGAGAGAACAAAGGGGATCGCAATGCCATTTCGCTTGACCCGTAGAGGGCTCCTTGTCGGCACGGCCCAGGCCGGCCTCGTTGCGGCGATGCCGCGTCTTCTGATTGATGGGGCGCAGGCCGCCACCGAGACGCTCAGCGTCTTCGGCCCGCTGCCCCCGGACCCGGCGCCGCCCGGCGCCGCCGAATTCTCCGAGGAAGCGTTTGCCGCCTGGAAGGCAGCGCATGACGCTGGTGTCGAATACGATCTCGTCGCCTGGCCGCAGCTTCACGACCGCATGGCCACCGCCTTCGCTTCGGGCTCCGCGCCGTGGGACGTCTGCTACAACTGCGGCTGGGTGCCCGAATTCGCGAGCTACCTCGAGCCATACGCGGACGATCTCCCGAAGGAACTGGTCGACGACCTGCCGCCGTCGAGCTTCGCGACCGTCACCGTCGATGGCAAGAGGTACGGAGCGATCTTCACTCTCTCGCTCCTCACGCTGTTCTATAACAAAGAGCATCTTGATCAGGCTGGTATCACGACGCCGCCAAAGGACTGGGACGAGCTCAAGCGCGTAGCCAAGGAGCTTACCCATGACGGCCAGTACGGCTGGGTGTCGAACTACGGCGACCCGGCCGGCATCGGCGGCACCGCGAGCCAGTGGATGGTATTTCTCCAGCAGGCTGGCGGCAAGGTCTACGACGAGAGCGGCCAGCCCGCCTTCAATAACGCCGCCGGCGTCGACGCGATGCAGATGATGATCGACCTGATGCCCTATACCGACCCGGGCTCCATCTCCTATGTCGGTATCAATGACGCGACCAACGTGCTTCTCGCCAACCGCGCCTCGATGATGATGAACTGGCCGTTCATGTGGAGCCCGGCGCAGGACCCGAACCAGTCGCAGGTGGTTGGCAAGCTGGCCGCCGCCGTGCTGCCGGCCGGCCCCGCGGGCACGGCTTCGATCGACGGCACCGACGCCTGGACAGTGCTCAAGAGCAGCAAGGATACGGCAAAGGCGCGCGAGCTGATCGAATTCTACCTCTCGCCCGAGGTGCAGAAGCGCCAGGTGCTCGACGCCGGCTGGCTGCCGATCCGCCTCTCGGTGCTCGACGACCCTGAGGTCCAGGCGAAGACCCCGCTCGCGGCCGTGGTGCTCGAGCAGGCCAAGAACCCCTATGACAGCTTCATCACCGCCGACTACAACGAGGTGACCGTCGCCATCGGTACCGAAGTGCAGAAGGCGCTGCAGGGGGAGAAGACCGCCGCCGAAGCCATGGCCGCTGCCGACGAGGCGGTCGCCGGAATCGTCAAGCGTCGCGGCTGATCGAATCCTCGGTCGGCGGCACGGGGGCATGGCATCAACGACGACCTTCGAGCAGCGCCGGCGACGTGTCGGCCTGCTCTTCGTCACCCCGGCCCTGGTCGTGCTCGC
This sequence comes from Bauldia sp., assembly GCA_020442095.1. The sequence continues at coordinate 1,959 of JAGRKY010000752.1, read as the reverse complement.
TGCGATCCTGGGATATCCCATTATCCGCTCAATGATGCTGTCGCTGCAGTCTATCCGGCTCAGCGGCGGCATCTTCGAATCCACCTGGACCGGCTTCGACAATTACGTCCGCCTGCTCGGCGACGAGACGTTCCGTCGCTCGGCCATGCTTACCGCCTACTTCTCCGTCATGGAGGTCGTATTCGTCGTCGCGATCGCCCTGCTCGTGGCGCTTCTCCTCAATCATGCGTTCGGTCGTACCGGAATCTTCCGCGTCCTGCTCGTTGTCCCCTGGGCGATCGCGCCGGTGGCAAACGCCGTGCTGTGGAAGTGGATCCTCAATTCCAACTACGGAATCCTCAACGGCGTCCTCAAGTCGCTCGGGATCATCGACCATTACCAGGTCTGGCTCGGCTCGCCGTTCTCGGCACTCAACATCCTGCTGCTCGTCGACGTGTGGAAGTCGGTGCCCTTCGTGGCGCTGCTCCTGCTTGCCGGGTTGCAGAGGGTGCCCTCCAATATTTATCGCGCGGCCTATATGGACGGCGCAAACGGTTGGAACACCTTCCGCCACATCACCCTGCCGTCGCTTCGCGGCGTACTTGGAATCGCGATCGTGCTGCAGACGATCTGGTCGCTCCGGGTATTCGACATCATCGTCGTCCTGACGCGGGGCGGTCCGGCGGACGGAACGGCGCTGCTCAACTTTCTCGCCTACCGGGTCACCTTCAATTTCCTCGACCTCGGCTACGGGTCGGCTATCGCCAATGTCATCTTCGCGGTGACCTTCGTGCTTGCGAGCTTCTATGTGTGGCTGTTGTGGCCGCGCAGTACGGGACCGGCGCGATGAGCTACGCGCGGCACCGTCTCGGCAGCCCTTTCGCCCGCGTCCTGGTCGTTCTCGGCCTTGCGGCATTCGTGGTGTGGTCCGCGGCGCCGATCGTCTGGCTGGTATTGTCGAGCCTGCTCGAGCAGAAGGCGCTGATCTCGCAGCCGCCGGACCTGTCACCGTCCAGTTTCACCCTCCAGAACTACGTGACGGTGCTCGGATCGGCCGCCGCCCTCGGTCGGGGGATCATGAACTCGGCGATCGTCGCTTTCTTCTCGACGAGCGTCGCGCTCGTCCTTGGCGCCCCGGCCGCCTATGCGCTCGCGCGGCTGCCGATCCGGCGTGCCAATGCGATGGCCTTCCTGATCCTCGCCACCCAGATGCTGCCGGGAATCGCGATTGCGATCCCGTTGTTCATCGTCATCAGCCAGATCGGCCTTATCGATCACGTGCTGTCGCTGGGTGCCGTCTACCTCTCGTTCAACCTGCCGATCGTCATCTGGATCCTCCGCGGCTTCTTCCTCGGGATCCCCGTCGGCATCGAGCGCGCGGCCGCGATCGATGGCGCGGGGGTGATCCAGACGTTCCGGCACATAATCCTGCCGATCTCGATACCGCCGCTCACGGCGGCGGCGGTATTTGCCTTCATCGAGGCTTGGAACGAGTTCTTCTTCGCCCTGATCCTGACGCGGCAGTCGGCCCAGACGGTGCCGCTCGTGATCGCCCAGTTCGCCGGTCAGTACCAGACGGTGTTCGGCCAGATGATGGCGGCGGCTCTGATCAGCGTCGCGCCGGTGATCCTGATCGCGATCCTCTTCCGCCACCAAATTCTCCGCGGCTTCGCCGATGGAATGATGAAAGGCTGACCGACCGGATGACCGCCGTTGCGCTGAATCACGTCTACAAGAAATTCGACGCGCACACCGTCTGCCAGGACATCAACCTGGAGATCCAGGAGCGCGAATTCATCACGCTTCTCGGCTCCTCGGGCTGCGGCAAGACGACCACGCTCAACATGGTGGCGGGCCTCGAGGACGCGACTTCAGGCGACATCCTGATGCGCGGCGAGCGCGTCAACGACTTTTCGCCCGTGCAGCGCGACGTGGCGATGGTCTTCCAGCAGTATTCGCTCTACCCGCACATGACGGTGC
>JAGRKY010000751.1 GCA_020442095.1 Bauldia sp. | reverse complement strand
GCTCGCCCTTCTTGGCCGAGATGAAACGCACGGTATCCTCGGACAGGCCCTTCGGCGCCTTGTCCGTTTCGACATCCGTGACGAAACCGTATTTGTATTGGTCAACGTCGATCCCGCGAACGGTATCGACCGTTTCCTGAACGGCAGGCATTGTCTTACTCCATCCACTGCGGCTTCAAGGACCGCGGGTCGAGCTTCTCGGCGCGGCTCAGGCCGCCCGAACGTGTCCCGGCGCTACGTGCTTTAGCACGCGAGCCCATCTCTTTGCGAATAAATCTAAGGTGGATTCCCCGGATTCCCACCCCAAAGAGAGACGGATTCCCGTTTTTGCGGCTTTCTCCTGCACTCCCATAGCCGCCAATACATGGCTTGGCGAGACCTTTCCCGACGAACAGGCGGAACCGGATGAAACCGCCACTCCTTCGAGGTCGAGGGCAATCACCAGGGTTTCGGCCGGTACCCCGTCCACGCCGATGCACAGGGTCTGGGGCAAACGCGGCGCCCCGCCGCCGAAGACCGTCACCTTCGAGGCGCTCGCGGCGATGGCATCGGCGATCCGGTCTCGCCATGCGCTCCAGCTTTCCGCCATCGGCAGATCGGCCAGCGCGGCCTCCGCGGCCGCTCCGAATCCGACGAGCCCGGCGACGTTCTCTGTCCCGGCCCTGAGCCGCTTCTCCTGGCCACCGCCGCGGATCAGGGGCGCGAAGGTCAGCGCCTCCGAGGCGCGGACGATGGCGCCCGCGCCTTGCGGTCCGCCGATCTTGTGCGCTGACAGCGTCAGCACGTCGACGCCGAGGGCGGCGATATCGACCGGAATCCGCCCCGCCGCCTGCACCGCATCGGTATGGATGATGGCGCCTGCCCGGTGTGCGAGGGCCGCGATCTCCGCGACCGGCTGGATGACGCCCGTTTCGTTGTTTGCCAGCATGACCGAGACCAGCGGCCGCCCTTCTTCCGCCGCGAGCCCCTCCAGGATGCGCTCCAGGCTGTCGAGCCGCAGGAGTCCGTTACCGTCGACCGGAATGGTCCTCACCCGGTCTTCGGGGAACCGCCCGCCGGCCAACACGGATGCATGCTCGGTCGCGCCGGTCACCAGGAAATCCGCCCGATGCGGATGGCCGCCGCTCCGCCAGTCGGGCGTCAGCACCGTGTTGTTGGCCTCGGTCCCGCCACTGGTGAAGGTCACCAGCCTGGCATCGCCACCGACCAGCGCAGCCACCTGACGCCGCGCGGTCTCGACAAGACGGCGCGCCTCGCGCCCCTCGGCATGCACGGACGACGCGTTGCCGACCTTCGCCAGGACATCGATGATGGCCTCGCGCACCACCGGGCGGAGCGGCGCCGTCGCGTTATAGTCGAGATAAAGGCGGTCCATGGCGGACTTGCAAGACCATGCTTTGCCGCGGAACGCAAATCACATCGCCCGGGTCGCCCGAGATCGACGTCCTTCGTCATTTCGACCGGCCGATCGCCATCGTCCGGCCCATGGTGCCGCGGCGCTCCCCGAAGTCGATGACACGGCCCTCGACATCGGCCCGTTCCGCGTCAATCGGAGGGCGCTCACCGGTCGAAAGCCGGGGCGCGCGACGCGTCCGCCCTTTTGCTTGAAATCGCCCCCGCCGATCGTGATATGAATGCCGCCCCTCGCGCGCGACAAGGCGTGGCCCGGCCCGAGTGTCCCTCCGTTCTGCCGGCGCCCCAGAAGAGAGAAGTCGACAAGACATGCCAGAAGTCATTTTCACCGGTCCCGCCGGCCGCCTCGAAGGGCGTTTCCAGCCCGCGAAGCGGAAGAACGGCCCGATCGCCATCATCCTCCATCCGCATCCGGCGTTTGGCGGCACGATGAATAATCAGGTCATCTACCAGCTCTTCTACATGTTCTCGAAGCGCGGCTTCGCGGTTCTCCGCTTTAATTTCCGTGGTGTCGGCCGCAGCCAGGGCGAGTTCGACCACGGCGCCGGAGAGCTTTCGGACGCGGCCGCCGCGCTCGACTGGATCCAGTCCGTCCACCCGGATGCGCGCGGCTGCTGGGTCGCCGGCTTCTCCTTCGGCGCCTGGATCGGCATGCAGCT
>JAGRKY010000750.1 GCA_020442095.1 Bauldia sp. | reverse complement strand
CTGGCGCTGGTCTATGGCGAGACGATGCGGACGTGGCTTACCGACGACGACCCGGATCTCGGCCGGACGATGGCGACCCTCGACCGGGCGCTGCGGCGCGGTGAGCGGGGCATGCGGATGATGTCCGACCTCTGCTCGCTCCTGCCGCGGCTCGCCGAGAGCGGCCGGCGCGGCCGCGAAGCCGCGACGACCGGCTGACGACGGTCAGCTATAGCGCGCGACGCAGCGCTGGAAGGCGGGGAGGTGGTTGTTCTGCGACGCGTCGCGGAGCGCCTCGAAGACCGCGATGACGTCGGGATAGCCGGCGGCGGCGGGGATCAGGTTGTCGTCATAGAGGTCGCGATTGGCGATCTCGGCGGCGACACCGGCCTTGCAGGCTTCCGCGATGGTCGCAGGCGCTTCCAGAGCGGGCTTCGTGCCGTCGAGATAGGGGTTGGCGGGCGCCGCGAGGCCGTAGGTCGTGAGCACGGCGTCGAGCATCGCGGCGTGGCGCTTCTCGGCCTCGATGATGTTGACGAAGGGGCGGATGTCGCCATGGGCGGCGATCACCGCCGCGTAAAAGGCTTCGGCGCGGAACTCGTCGTCGAGGGCTTCGTCGATCGCGGTCTGGACGGGCTGGGGCAGCGATGTCGCGGCGGCGGCGGGGATCGCAGCGGCCAGTCCAAGGGCTGCGGCGAGGGCGATATGGGAAAGGCGCATCGGGCCGGTTCCTTCCGGATAGGAGTGCAGGAATTGACGCCGGCTTAGCGCCACGGCGGCACCAGTGGTTTGATTCACCGCAAGGCCGATGCCACGCGGCGTTGAGCCGGCGGCCCACGCCGTGCTACGGCGACCCGGCAGACAGGACGGGGAGAAGAGCGATGAGCGGACCAGCGGCCGAGATGATCAGTTTCGAGGATTTCCTGAAGGTGGATATCCGGGTCGGCACCGTGGTCGATGCGCGGGAATTCCCCGAGGCGCGGAAGCCCGCCTTCCAGCTCTTCATCGATTTCGGGCCGGAGATCGGCGTCAAGAAATCATCGGCGCAGATCACCAGGAACCACAAGCTCGAGGAGCTGGTCGGCCGTCAGGTGGCGGCGGTGGTGAATTTCCCGCCGCGGCAGATCGGCCCGATCATGTCGGAAGTGCTGACGCTCGGCTTTCCCGACGATGCGGGCGAGGTGATGCTCTTCGCGCCCGACCGCAAGGTGCCGAATGGCGGGCGGCTCTACTAGAACCACCCGCCTTCAGTCCGGATCCGCTCAGTAGCAGGGCGGATAGGGGTAGTAGCCGCAGGGCGGCGGCGGCGCGTAGGGGTAGGGATAGGCCGCAGCCGCGCCGGCAGCCGCCGCACCGGCGACGGCGGCACCGGTGTAGAAGGCGCCGCGATAGGCGGTCCGACGGGCGACGCCGGCGAAGGAGAGCGGCGTCCGCGGCAGGCCAATGATGTCGATGAAGACCGCGGCCGGGCCGGTGGCGCCGGTCAGGCTGCCTTCCAGGACGTCGACATCGAAGACGAGGTCCGTGCCCTGCATCTTCGGGTTCTTCAGGGTGACGACGGCGTCATAGACGTCCTTCTCGGTGTCGCCGAAGACGGAGACCGTGGCGTTCGGCGGATCGGCGGCGAAGCTGTCCGGATAGCTCGGGTTCCACTCGTCGAGCAGCGCCGAGGTCAGCGCATGACCGGCGGAGCGCACCGGGCGATCGGCGAAAATGATGGAATTGGCGGCGACGCCCTTCAGGGTGAGGGTCTTGTCGTCGAGGGTCGCGCCGTCGGCGTTCATGACGATGAGCGACGGGACGATATCCGGCCGGGCCTGGCCGATGGTCTTCTCGAGCGGCTTGTGGGGGGCCGGCGCGTCCTGCGCAAAGCCGATACCCGGCGCGCAGGCGAGGCCGAGCAGGAGAGCCGCGCCGAATGCGGCGGTTCGAAAATCAGGCATGAAGTCCTCCAGGAATAGAAGGCATGAAGAGAGAACCCCGCCGGCAACCGGTGCCGACGGCGTTCGGGGCGCCTCCTCCTAACGTTGGCCGGGGACCGCCACTTACCATTTCAGGACAACCTGGACGGATAATGTGCGGCGGACGGTCGCAGGCCTCCCGGCCGGCGGAAGGCCGCCGGGAGGCCTGCCGCCCGGGCCGTCGACGCCGGCCGCCTGAGGGCCTAGGACGCGGGCGACGCGCTATCCGGCTCGCCGCCAAACTTCGCCCAGAATTCCTCGCGCTCGTTGCTGCGCGGGAAAGGCGTGGCGGGGACCGGCACGCCGAGGAAGCGGCAGAGCGGCTCCCAGCCTTCGGCGACGTTGAACACCAGGAGGCGATCGGCAGGAATCTTCTCCCGGACGAGCGCATTGTTCTTCCGATAGGCGGCGAGGGCGGTTTCGCGATTGACGGTACCGCCGAAGATCGGCTCGAAGATCAGGGTATTCATCGTCCTGAAGATGTCTTCGACCGGTGGCGGCAGCTCCATCGAGGAGCGGACCGTCATGAACTTGCCGATGGTCTTGTCGAAGCTCGCCCACCAGTCTTCCTCGGGACGTTCGGTATGAACGACCTTGGCGTCGGGGAAGGCGATGGTTGTCTGGCGCCAGACCGCGGCGCCCGGGAAGTCGACCTGGGCGGTATAGCCCTCGTAGACATCCTCCCAGTCGACGTCCTCGCCGGCGGCGACCGCGGCCCATTTCGCCGGCTGCGCCGGATTGCCCATGACCTCGACCATCTGGTGGCACGGCCCGAAGCCGAGCTGCTCCAGCGCCAGCTTGGTCGACAGGGTGCCGGTCCGGCCGAAGCCAGTGCCAATGACCTTGAGTGACATGCTTCTCTCCCTTTTGCGACGTCAGCCACCTTGCATGCAATCGGGGGGATAATCCATCGCCCGCCGGTTTGCGTCCATCGGACATTTTTCGGGTTTGGGGTGAGGCCAAGGCGCGCCTTGCCGATCATGGCGGCCCCGGCGTCGAGCGATTATGATGGTCCGCGTCCTCGCCACGGTGCGTATCCCGAGGACGATCGTGAAGCCGTCGGCCGGGGGGATACATGCATTGTCGGACGAAGCAATGGGTGCAGGGCCTGGCCGTCGCCATTGCCGTGCTGTTCGCGGCGTCGGGACGTCCGGCCGAGGCCGGCCTCCGCTACACGACGGTCTTCAAGAGCCATCCCGTCTACGGGA
>JAGRKY010000749.1 GCA_020442095.1 Bauldia sp. | reverse complement strand
CACCTATCCCCTGCCCGAGGCCCAATTGGACCGCTTCCTGCTCCAGATCGATGTCCACTATCCGGACCGCGACGCGGAGCGGCGAATGCTTTTCGAAACCACGGGCGCAAACGACACGGTCGCCGAGCAGGTCCTCGACGGCGCCGGTGTGCAGTCGATCCAGCGGCTGGTCCGCGGCATGCCGGTGGGCGAATCCGTGGTCGAGGCGATCCTCAATCTGGTGCGCTCGGCCCGCCCGGGCGCCGGAGACGCCAAGCTCGACGACATGATCGCCTGGGGACCCGGCCCCCGCGCCAGCCAGTCCCTGATGCTGGCAGTGCGAGCGCGGGCGCTGATCGACGGCCGCTATGCGCCATCCCTCGACGACGTGATCGAGCTGGCCGAGCCGGTCCTCAAGCACCGTATGGCCCTCTCCTTCGCCGCCCGCGCCGACGGCGTCACCGTCAGCGAGATCATCGCCGAGCTGAAGGCCAAGATCGGGTAGAAATGTCGATGGTCGCCACGGCCAATACAGATGGTCGTCTCCGCGGCGCGTTGACCGAGGCCAAGGGTGTCGCGAGCGGACTCCCGGACCTGCTTGTCGAAGCGCGTCGCGTGGCCGCCACGATCATCGCCGGCTGGCACGGCCGGCGGGTCGCCGGGCGCGGCGAGACATTCTGGCAGTTCCGCCCCTTCATGCCGGGCGAGGCGGCGGCCAGCGTCGACTGGCGCCGTTCCGCGCGGGACGACCAGTACTATGTCCGCGAGAAGGAATGGGAAGCAGCCCACATGGTCTGGCTCTGGGCAGACCTTTCCGCGTCGATGGCCTTCGCATCGCGACTGACCAACGCGTCGAAACGCGACCGGGCGCTGGTCCTGCTCCTCGCCCTTTCCGAACTCCTCGCGACGGCCGGTGAGCGGGTCGGGCTGCTCGGCGAAAGCGATCCGATCCTGGCGCGCAACGCCGCCGAACGGATCGCCGACTTCCTGTCCCGCGCCGAAGCGCGCCGTCCCGCGACCGGCGTGCTCCGCCGTTTCACCGACGTCGTGCTGATCGGCGACTTCCTCGATCCGCTGCCGGAAACCGAGGAGACGCTCGACGCCATCGTCGGCTCCGGCGCCCGTGCGCATCTCGTCCAGGTGGTCGATCCGATCGAGGAGACCTTCCCCTATACCGGCCGCACGGAATTCATCGATCCCGAGACCGGTGTCCGCCACATGGTCGGGCGCGCCGAGCAATACCAGCAGGATTACCGCGACCGGCTGGCGGCGATGCGCGACACCCTGTCGACGATCTGCAGGCGGCGGGACTGGAGCTTCCTGATCCACCGGACCGACCGGCCGGCCACCGAGCCTCTGCTCGCGATCCATGCGCGGCTCGCCGATCGCCATTCGCATGCCGCGGCGGCGAGCTGGGGACGCGCCGCATGAGTGCCCTGCCCTTCGCCTTCTCCTATGCCCCGGTCCTCTTGGCGCTGCTCGGGCTGCCGCTGATCTGGCTCCTGCTCCGGGTCACGCCGCCGAAGCCGAAGACCGAGAGCTTCCCGCCGACCCGCCTGCTGCTGGAGATCACCCGCAAGGAGGAGCAGCCGGCGCGGACGCCGTGGTGGCTGATCCTGCTGCGCTGCCTGATGGCGGCGGCGCTGATCGTCGCGCTCGCCGGCCCCGTTTACAAGCCCGCGATGGAAGAGGCGCCGGGTTCGGGCCCACTGCTCATCGTCGTCGACAATGGCTGGGCCTCGGCGCCGCACTGGGATGCGACGGTCGAAACGGCCCGCCGGATCGTTGGCCTTGCCGAGGCCAGCGGCCGGACCATGTCGCTGCTCGCCACCGCCGACGGCGCCCGCCAGGAACTCGCCCCGACCGACGGCGAGGAGACCTTGCGCCGCCTCGAGGCGCTCGCGCCCCGCCCCTACAGCGCAAACTATAACGAGGTCATCCCGGCGATCGATGCCGTCATCCGCGACACGCCCTTCGGCGGCGTCGCCTGGCTGTCGGACGGCCTCGGCGGCGGCGCCAATCAGGCTTTCGGCGGCTATCTCTCGGAATGGGTGAACGGCCCGATGGTGGTCTATGCCGACGGCAGCAACGAAATCATGGCGCTGACCCCGCCGATCGGCGGCCCCGAGGCGCTGACCGTCCCGGTCATCCGCGACCATCCCTCGCGGCCGGCGGCCGGCTTCGTTCGCGCCACCGACCTCAAGGGCCGGTCGATCGGCGACTTCCCCTTCTCCTTCGCTTCCGGTGAGGCCACCACCGAGGCCAGCATCGAGTTGCCGGTGGAGCTGCGCAACGACATCGCCCGGCTTGATATCGTCGGCGCCGAGACCGCCGGCGCCGTGCAGCTCCTTGACGAGCGCTGGCGGCGCAGGCGGGTCGGCCTGCTCTCCGGCGCGGCGGCCGACGCCGCCCAGCCACTGCTCTCGCCGCTCTACTACATCGCCCGCGCCGTCCAGCCCTTCGCCGACGTCCAGGAGCCGCGTGACGCCAACGCTGCGGTCGCGGTGCCGGAGTTGATCGATGCCGGCGCCTCGGTGATCGTCATGGCCGACATCGGCACCCTGCCGGCGGACGTCGAGAAGTCCGTCGCGGCCTGGGTCGCCGACGGCGGCACCCTCGTCCGCTTCGCCGGCCCCCACCTTGCCGCGGCGACTGACGCGCTGATCCCGGTGCGTCTCCGGCAGGGCGACCGCGCCCTCGGCGGCAGCCTGACCTGGCAGGAGGAGCAGCCGCTCGCCAGCTTCTCCGAGAACAGCCCCTTCGCGGGCATGACCGTGCCGGACGACGTGCTGATCAAGCGGCAGGTCCTGGCCGAGCCCGACGGCTCGCTCTCGGATCGCACCTGGGCGGCGCTGGGCGACGGCACGCCGCTGGTGACGGCCGTCCAGTCCGGCCGCGGCTGGCTGGTCCTCTTCCATGTCACCGCCGACACGAGCTGGTCGAACCTGCCGCTGTCCGGCACCTTCGTCGAGATGCTGCGGCGCGTCGTCGCCTTCTCCAGCGCCGTCCGCCGGCAGACCACTGGCGATCCGACCTCGACGGCAACGATCGCCCCCTACCGGCTGCTCGATGGTCATGGACGCCTCGTCAGCCCCGGCCCCGATGCGCGGCCGATCCCCGCCGATGCGACCGAGATCATTCCCAATGCCGAGCATCCCCCCGGCCTCTACGGATCGGAGGAGGGCTTCCGGTCGGTGAACCTCCTCGACGAGGACACCGTGCTGACGCCGTTCGATTCGACGACGGTCCCGACGGCAACGATCGAGCCCTACCCGACCGAGGCGCCGACGGATCTCAGGCCGTGGCTGCTCGCCGTGGCGCTCGGCCTGTTCCTGCTCGATGCGCTGGCCGTCCTCTGGCTGAACGGAGCCCTGACGCGGACCAGGCGCCACCCCGCCGCAGCGGCGATGATTGCCCTCGGCATCATCGTTGTCGCGGCTTCGATCGCCGTTCCCGCGCTCGCAGACGAAGCGAGCGACCAGTTCGCCATCGATGCCGTCAGCGAAACCCGCCTCGCCTATGTCGTCACCGGCAACCCGGAGATCGACACGGCGAGCGAGGCTGGTCTGAGCGGCCTCTCCCAGGTCCTCGCCGACCGCACGGCGCTCGAACCCGGCGCTCCGGTCGGCGTCGACCCGTCGCGTGACGAGCTCGCCTTCTTCCCGCTCCTCTACTGGCCGATCGATCCGGACGGCCCGCTCCCGTCATCGGCGACGATGGCGCGGGTCGACGCCTATATGCGCCAGGGCGGGACGGTCCTCTTCGACACCCGCGACCAGCTCGAACGATCGAGCAACCTCAACACCTTCAGCGGTACGCCGGCGGTGGAACGGCTGCGCGAGATGCTGGCGAGCCTCGACGTGCCGCCACTCGAACCGGTGCCGGCCGACCATGTCCTCACCAAGGCCTTCTATCTCCTCAACGACTTCCCCGGCCGCTATTCGGGCGGACCGCTCTGGGTCGAGGCGATCGACGGCAATCAGGACAGGTCCGATCGCCCGGCACAGCCCGGCGACGGGGTTTCCTCGATCCTGATCACCGAGAATGACTTCGCCGCCGCCTGGGCCATGAACGAGAGTGGCGACCTGCTCTATTCGACCATCCCCTCGGACCCGCTGCAGCGCGAGATGGCTTTCCGGACCGGCGTCAACATCGTCATGTACACGCTGACCGGCAACTACAAGGCTGATCAAGTCCATGTCCCGGCATTGCTGGAAAGGCTCGGCCAATGAACTGGTCGCTCGGCTTCGAACCGCTGCTGCCGATGTGGCTGCTGATCGCCGCCTCGGTTCTCGCCGTCGTTCTCGTCGTGCCCGGTCTTCTCCGCCGCATGCGGGGCGCCTGGATCCGTGCCGCCGCCGCGCTCATCCTGCTCGTCGCGCTCTTCAATCCCGTGGCGTTGCGGGAGGACCGGGAGCCGCTGCCGACGGTCGTCGCCCTGGTCGTCGACCAGAGCGCGAGCCAGGACCTCGACGGCCGCGCCGAAACCACCGCGAAAGTCGAGGCCGAGCTCAAGGACCGGCTCTCCGAGTTCCGCAACGTCGAGGTCAGGACGGTGGAGGCCGGCAAGGCCGGCGGCGCGACGGTCGACGGGACGCTGCTCTTCGGGCCGCTGGAAACCAGCCTTGTCGACGTTCCGCCGGAACGACTCGGTGCCGTCGTCATGCTGACCGACGGCGAGGTCCACGACATCCCCCAGTCGCCGGACGCGATCGGCCGCCGCACCCCGATCCATGTGCTGCTGTCGGGTCGCGACGACGAATATGATCGCCGCCTGATCATCGACAACGCGCCCCGCTTCGGCATCGTCGGCGAGACCCAGACGATCCGCTTCCGCGTCGTCGACGACGGTCCGGCGCCGGCATCCGGCCGGGTGCGGGTCACCGTCACCCGCGACGGCAATCCGCTGTCGAGCGAACTCGTCACGCCGGGCGAGCCTTTCGATTTCACCTTCGAGGTCGCCCATGGCGGGCCGAACATCCTCGAATTCGAGGCGGAGCCGATCGACGGCGAGCTGACCGACATCAACAATCGGGCGATCGCCTCGATCGAAGGGATCCGCGAGAACCTGCGCGTCCTGCTGGTCTCCGGCGAACCGCATTCGGGCGAGCGCACCTGGCGCAACCTCCTCAAGTCGGACGCCGCCGTCGACCTCGTCCACTTCACCATCCTGCGTCCGCCGGAAAAACAGGACGGCACGCCGATCAACCAGCTTTCGCTGATCGCCTTCCCGACCCGCGAGCTGTTCTCGGAGAAGATCGACGAGTTCGATCTCATCATCTTCGATCGCTACCAGCATCGCGGCGTGCTGCCGATCCTCTACTTCGATAACATCGCCCGCTACGTCGAGGACGGCGGCGCCGTGCTGATCGCCGCCGGGCCGGACTATGCCAGCGACGGCAGCCTCTACGACACGCCGCTGTCACCGGTGCTCCCCGTCGCGCCGACCGGGTCGATCACCGAAAAGCCCTTCCGCGCCCATGTCACCGACACCGGCCAGAAGCATCCGGTGACGCGGGGATTGAAAGGCGGCGACCTCGAACCGCCGCAATGGGGACGCTGGTTCC
>JAGRKY010000748.1 GCA_020442095.1 Bauldia sp. | reverse complement strand
GTCAACCCGGTCTCGACCCTGATGCTGTGGGAGCGGGTCACCAGGGGGCCGATCGCGCGCACATGGGTCGGCTTCGACGAGATCGGCAAATCGCTGGTCACCTCGGTGATCGTGTCGGAGGACAGCCGTTTCTGCGAGCATCACGGGGTCGACTGGCAGGCGCTCGGCGATGTCATCGGCTCCCTCGACGAGGACGGAAAGCCGCGCGGCGCCTCGACCATCACCATGCAGACGGTCAAGAACCTGTTTCTGTGGCAGTCGCGTTCCTATGTCCGCAAGGCGGTGGAAATCCCGCTCGCGATCTATGCCGATCGCATCTGGTCGAAGCGGCGGGAGATCGAGATCTACCTGAACGTCGTCGAGTTCGGGCCGGGCATTTTCGGGGCGGAAGCGGCGGCGCAGCATTATTTCGGCCGCTCGGCCAAGGCGCTGACGGCCGGGCAGGCGGCGCTTCTCGCCGCCACGCTGCCCAACCCCGACGCCCGCGATCCGGCCCATCCCTCGCGGCTCCTGCAGGCGCTCGCGCGCACCGTTGCCGCCCGCGCCCGTGTCGCCGGGCCCTATATCGTTTGCCTCTATCCCTGAGCCCCGCTATAAGGCCCGCCAAATACCCAAGATTTCGAGGTTCCCATGGCAGTTCCCAAGCGAAAGACGTCGCCGTCGAAGCGCGGCATGCGCCGTTCGGCCGATGCGCTCAAGCGCCCGGCCTACGTCGAAGACAAGGATTCCGGCGAGCTCCGCCGTCCGCATCATGTCGATCTGAAGTCCGGCATGTATCGCGGCCGTCAGATCCTGCAGCCGAAGAGCGAGACCTGAACGGGTCGCGCCCGGGCATCAGGCTCCGGCAAGAATGCGTCGAAGGCCGGCTCCGCCGGCCTTTTTCGTGCCCGTATCGCGATGCTATGCTCCATGCATCGCGTGAGGCGAGGGGCGACGCATGAGCACGACACTCTACATCCTGCCGCTGACGATCCTGCCGTGGCTCGTCTTCAACATCGTCGGAATCACCCAGGGCTCCGGCCCGTGGGACACGACGATCTTCAGCCTCGGCATGGTTTCCGACGCGACCTGGAATTTCACCTCGCGCGACCTGATGGTGGTGTTCGGGATCATCTGCCTGTTCGGCGAGATCCTGAAGGCGACCAATTCCTCCTCGCGGGCGATCATCAATCACGCCGCCTCGATGGTCGTGTTCATCGTCTATCTGGTCGAGTTCATCGTCGTGAACTTCGCGGCCGAGTCGGTCTTCTTCATCCTGATGATCCTGGCGCTGTTCGACGTGGTCGCCGGCTTCACCATCACCATCAAGACCGCGCGCCGCGACCTCGCCCTCGGCCAGCCCTCCGGCGGGCCGTAGCGTTAGGACAGCGTTAACCGCAAAACGCGACGGGGCGCAGACAAACCGGCGCTCCTTGGCCGATTCTTGGCGCTTCCTTAAGTCGTCGCGTGCGATCAATCGGTGATTCGGCGCGATTCGGCGCCCCCTGTCCTGTGTTGGAGGAGTCGTTGCCGGAAGCCCAGGGAAAGGCGCGGGTGGTCGTCTCCGCCGAGCCGCTGCCGCCGGTGACCGGCGCGCTCGCTCCCGGCGAGGTCGGCACCATCGTCACGGGCGCCGGTGCCGCCGCCTATGAGTGGACGACCGCCGACGACCGCATCCGCTGGGATGACCATGCCGGCGCGGTGCTCGGCATTCCGGTCGAACGCATTTCCACCGGGCGGGGCTACACGGCGCTGCTCGATCCGGC
>JAGRKY010000747.1 GCA_020442095.1 Bauldia sp. | reverse complement strand
GGAACTTGCCGAGCGCTTCGGTGTATTCGAGGAAGGGTGTCTCGACCGGCTCGAAGCCGTAGCGCTCATAGACGGCACGGATGGTCGCGACCATTTCCTCGGTCGCGCGGATATCGGCCGCGGCGCGGTCGGCGAAGCCGCGCGGCAGGCGCGCCTTGATGAGGGTCTTGTCGGCCGGCATCGGAAAATCCAGACAGGCGTTGATAGGCATTTCGCGGCATCGCCACCGCTCGCGGCGTCGGACTAGCGCATCATTATGAAAGCGGCAAGGTTACCGGCAATTTTGGTCGCCGGCTGCGTTCCCGATTGGCTGCGAAAAGTCCAATATTAAGCCGTGCTGGGTAGGGCTTCCGGGTGTCGGACGCAGGGAGACCACCATGACCGGACATGTCGAGAACGGATTTTCGGCCGCGATTGCCGGAGCCGAGCTCCCCCTCAAGAATTATCCCCATGGCGGCGTCATCTTCGTCAAGGACGACAAGGCGGATTGCGCCTATGTCGTCGAGCGGGGACGGGTCGAAATTCGCGATAAGGGCCGGGTACTTGAGAGGATCGGCCCAGGCGAAATCTTCGGCGAGATCGGGATGATCGATCGTGGCCGGCGCAGCGCCTCCGCGGTTGCCGTCGAGGCGACCGAGATCCACGTCATCGACCGCGCGGCCTTCGACCGGCTGGTCCGCGAGCATCCGGACTTCGCCCTCGCCATCATGCGCGATCTGGCGCGACGCCTGCGTTCCATGAATGCCCACCAGCGGCCGGCGACCGGCCTGCCGCTGGCGCCGGGCCGTCCCGACCGCCGGTCGGCCGGCTAGAAAGCGACAAAGCCCGGCAATTTGAATCGTCCGGTCATCGCTTTGTTAAGAGGGGGCGGACAGGATGAAATCGTACCATCAAGTAACAAGGAGAGACGGATGCCGGATACGACATTCGACATCGAAGTCATTGCCGCGGCCGACCTCGGGGTAGTCCCGCTTCCCGACGGCAAGGCCGTGTTCTCCAAGGGCGATGAGGCCGACTGCGCCTATATCGTCAAGAGCGGTTCGATCGAGATCCGGGGCGCCGATTGCGCCATCGAGATAGTCGGACCGGGCGAGCTGTTCGGCACGGCGGCCCTGATCGACGACCAGCGGCGTTTCTGCTCGGCCGTCGCGGTCGGCGAAAGCGAGGTGATCGCGATCCCGCGTTCGCTTTTCCAGTCGCTGCTCCGCGACGACTCGGACTTCGCGCTGACGATCATCAGCCTGGTCGTCCGGAGGCTGCGGGCGACGCTGGCGCAACTCGACGGCTCCCGTCAGGCGCTGCCGGTCTCGCCGGCGACGGGCACGGAGCCGTCCCGCGTTTCCGCCTGACCCCGACCGACCGATGCGGAGATGAAAAAAAGGGCGCGGAGTGATCCGCGCCCTTCGTTTTTCCGTCGATGGGGGTGGACTTAGAAGTCCATGCCGCCCATGCCGCCCATGCCGCCGCCGGGAGGCATCGGCATCCCGGATTCCTTCTTCGGCACCTCGGCGACCATCGCTTCGGTGGTCACCAGCAGACCGGCGACCGAAGAGGCGTCCTGCAGAGCGGTACGCACGACCTTGGTCGGGTCGATGATGCCGGCCGAGACCATGTCCTTGTACTCTTCGTCCTGGGCGTCGAAGCCGAAGGTGTCACCCTTGCCCTCGAGGACCTTGGAGACGACGATCGAACCCTCGACACCGGCGTTCTGCGCGATCTGACGGATCGGCGCCTCAAGCGCGCGGAGCACGATGTTGATGCCCGCCTGGACGTCGGCATTGTCGGAGTGGATCTTGCTGACCGCCTTCTTGGCGCGGAGCAGAGCGACGCCGCCGCCGGGAACGATGCCTTCCTCGA
>JAGRKY010000746.1 GCA_020442095.1 Bauldia sp. | reverse complement strand
TTCTTGACCACCTGGTTGAGCGCGGTCGGCGAGATCGGGAAGGTCACGATCGCGTCGGCGCCCTGCTGGACCATGGCGTTGATCTGCTGGATCTGGCGCTGGGCGTTCGGCCCGGCCACCTGCACCTGCAGGTCGACCTTGTCGGCCAGTTCCGGTGATGCCGCCATGGCTTTCACCATGTTCGCGGCCTCGGCCTGCCAGTCGTTGCCGATGTAGCTCATGCTCAGGAAGATCTTGTACTTGTCCTGGGCCTGGGCCGAGGTGCCGGTCAGCGCCGCTCCGCCAAGGAGCAGGGCCGCGACGGCGGCAGTGCCGATAGTCCGTGATGCGAGTCTCATGCAATTCCTCCCTCATACTCTGACCATGTCCGTCCATGGCCGAACCATTATTGTGATCATAGATCAAAGGTCAAAGATCGTGCAAGATTGGGGGGTGGGGTTTATAAACGCCCGACGGCTGGCCACAGAACGGACGGAGAAGGCATTGGAATCCACGGTCGACAAACTGGACATCCAGGTCGAACCGCTGGCGAAGGACACTCTGCAGCAGCGCGTCTACGAACAGGTCGCCGGTCTGATCCTCGACGGCGGTATCGCCCCCGGACAACTCGTGACCATCCAGAGCCTCGCCGATTCCTTCGGCGTCAGCACCATGCCGGTGCGCGAGGCATTGAAGCGGCTGACGGCAGAAAAGGCACTGACCGTGGTCTCCGGCCGGTCGATGGGAATTCCGCCGCTGACGCTCGAACGGCTCACCGACCTGCGCAAGGTCCGCCTGGAGCTGGAGGGCGCGGCAATCGCCTGGGCCGCGGCCAGCGTCGACAGGAAGATTCTTGCCGGCCTCGATACCGATCTCGAGCGGATGGACCGGGCGATCGCCACGAGCAGCGCCAAAGACTTCCTGCAGGCCAACCGATCGTTCCATTTCGGCGCCTACAAGGCGTCGCAATCGCCGACGCTGGTGTCGCTGATCGAGATCGTCTGGCTGCAGATCAGCCCGTATTTCAACCTGCTGCGCGGCTCGGGCAACTATGTCGCCGCCAATGCCAACCATCGCCGCATGGCGGAAGCCCTCGGCCGCCACGATCCGGCTTCGGCGCGCGCCGCGATGGCCGCCGATATCAACGACGCCTATGACGTCCTGGCGGCGCTGCTCGACTAGGATGGCAATCGCCGTCGCTCAATATTCGTATTCGTAGTTCAGGCCGAGCGATCCGGAGCCATTGTCGCCGGCGGTGCCGCGCGCCTTGAGGTTACGGGTGATGTCGAGATCGATGGTGATCCGCGCCTCGCCCCCGGTATCCTGCTCGACGCCGACGCGGAGCTTGTCGTTGATCCGCTTGCCGACACCGACGGTCGTCCCGCCGGCGTCATTGTCGCGGACATCGATATCGTCGAGCCCGGTCATCTTGCGGACGCGGGCGAAGATCCCGTCGCCGCGGGCGAAGGCGCCGGTGAACTGGCCGATCGCGTCGACGAGCTGGGCAGCCTGGAAGGCCGACAGGTTGCCGACCGTCCGGTTGAACAGGATCTGGGAGATGACCTCCTCCTCCGGCAGATCGGGCTTCGAGGAGAAGCTGATCTGGGGATCGTCGGCGGGTCCGTCGACATTGACGATCGCCGTGATCTCGGCGGTCCGGGTCTCCGCCTCGAAGTCGAGGACCGGGACGAGATCGCCGGTGAAGGTCATCTTGCCAGTGGTGAAATCGAAACGCTTGCCGAGAACCTCGATGCGGCCGCGCGACAGCTCGAAGGCGCCGACGACCACCGGCGCGTCGATGTTTCCGGTGACCTCGACCGAGCCGCCGACACCCGCATCGAGCCCGAAGCCGCGAACCGAGATCGCGCTGCGGTTGGTGGTGGCAACCGTGATGCCGAGGGCGAGACCGCCGCTGCCGCTGCTGCCGCCGCCCGCCTTGGCCGGCGGCGCCGGCCTGATTGGCTGGACGAAGCCGGGCGGGGTGTTGACGTGGCGGACATCGAGCGCGGCGCCGCCGCCGAAGCTGTCGGGCAGCAGGATATCGGCCTTGGCAATATCGACGCGGCCGCCGACCTTGCCGGTGGTCATCACCGGGCCGGTGACCGTCAGCGCCGCCGAGAAGGTGGCGTCGACCATCTTGCCGTCGACATAACGGCCGTCCTTGATGCTGACCTTCAGGTTGGCCGGCAGCCCGGCCGCCGGATTGATCTCGACCGTCCCGCCGGCCGTCATCGCGCCGCCCTGGGCAAGCTGGCCCTTGAGATCGATGCTGGCGGTCTGGCCCTTCAGCCGGATCTGGCCGCCAACGCCCCTCACCCCGAATTGCGTCGCGGCGTCGATGAAGGTCGCGTCGTTGATACCGACGGTGCCCGAGATCGACGTCGCGCTCGCGACCTGGAGATCGAGCCTGGCCGTGCCGCCGAGATCGATCTCGCGATCGACGAAAAGCGCGACGAGGTTGAGCGGCACCGTGCCTTGGGCGCGGATTTCCGGGTCACCGCCCGAGAAGGGCACGCGGCCGGTGACATCGAGCGTCGCGCCGGCGCCGGAGACCTTGGCCGCGACCGTGGTCGCCTGGAGCGTCGCGTCGCCCTTGGCCGAAATCCCGAGCGCGGGAAGGCCGGCCGAGGCGGTCTGGGCGACGCCGAAGCCCGCGAGGTCGATCTGCCAGGCGACCGCCGGCGCGTCCGTGGTGCCGGTCGCCCTGACCTTGCCGGAGAGCGTGCCCTGGGCGCCGAGGCCGGGCGAGAACTGGTTGGCGAGCGCCAGCGAGACCTTGTCGATCGTGACGTCGACGCCAAGCTTCGGCGACACCGGGCCGGACGCCGTGATGCGGCCGCCACTCAGCGCGAGGTCGAGCCGCTCGACCGCCATCTGGTCGCCGAGCCGCACCCGCAGCGGCCCGTTGAGCTTGATCGGGACGTTATAGGCGTTGCCGGTCAGCCGGCTGACCTCGAGGAGCTGGCCGCCGGTTTCCATGGTCAGGCTGCCGGCGCCGTCGACGTTGAGGTCCGGCCCTTTTGCCCGGGCCTCGAAGCGGGTATTGCCGCCGTCCACCGTCGCCGACATCCGCGCGGTATCGATCCGGAACGAGCCGGCGCTGATCCCTTCGAGGTCGACGTCGCCATCGACCTCGGGCGTGCCGAGTGCATCGGCGATCCTGACATTGCCCTCGGCCTTGCGGGCGACCACCGTCGCGGCCGCGATGTTCCGCCCGTTGAAGGCGACGTCAACCGCCTGCTTGCCGCCATCCGGCTGGAAGCGGACCTTGGCGTCCGCCGAACCGGAGGCCTCGACCAGCGCCAGGGCGGCGAGCGTCGCGAGGTTCGGGGCGTCGAGCGAAAGCGAACCGGAAAGCAGGCCGCCATCGACCTGTTCGATCGCGCCGGTGATGCGGTTCTCGGCGATCGCCAGGTCGACCTCGGGAAGGGCGAAGCGGCCGGAGGCGACGTCGAGGATCGCCTCGGCGGTCCCCTTCAACGGCCGGCCGGCAAAGGAGCCGCCGAGCGCCAGCGCGGCATGCCAGCCGGAATCGACCGGCTCGCCCGCCGCATGGATGGTGGCATCGGCGATCGGCTGGCCAACGAGCGCGCCGTCGGCGACGGCGACCGTCACGTCGAAGGTCGGTTTGTCGATGGCGCCGCTGGCCTTCGCCGTGAATTTCGCGGCGCCGCTCGACTGGTCGGCGACAAGGGCGAGGTCGGACAGACTGCCGGCAAGATCCGCGTCGATCATCTCTCCGGCAAGCGCGGCGTTGCCGGTGAGCGTCACCACCTCGCCGTTGACGGCAAGATCCTGGACGGCGATCCGGCCGGAGGGATCGTCGGAAACGGTGAGGGCGAACTGCGTCTTGCCGGCGAGCAGCGGCGCGACCGAAGGTTCGCCCGGATCGAGGTCGGTCGCCGTCCCCTCGATCGCGAGGCGGATGCCATCCGCGCCGAAATAGCGGCCGTTGATCGTCGCCTGGAGCGACCCGGCGAGATCGCGGCCGGCAAGCGGCGAGAGCGGCGCGATATCGGCGAAGCGGAGGCGCGTCTCGCCGGTCGCGGTTTCCGGCGAGACGTTGCCGGAGAAGAGCGCGCGGCCGCCGATCGCGGAAAGGTCGGCATCGAGCTTCGCCGACAGCGCCGCGACATCGAGGCTCCCGTCGGCGGTGACGAGCAGCGGCTGGCTGTCCGTCGCGACGATATTGCCCGCGGGCATGTTGATCGCATCCGCCTCGACGCGGACCGCGAAGGGCAGGTCCTGGACCTTGAGCGGATCGTCGCCTTCCGCCTCGACGGCGAGCGAGAGGCCGATGCCCGGCACCGAGATGCCCGACATCGACAGGCCGGCGATCCGTCCGATCAGGTCGAGCCGGCGGCTCCCCTCGCCCGGCGCGATCCGCCCGTTGAGCGAGAGGCTGTCGAAATGCAGGGGATCGGCGCCGACCGGCAGGGTCAGCGCACCGCCATTCGGTCCCGCCGCGTCGATCTTCAGCGCGAGGTCGGTATCGGCGCCGCCGAAGACACCGGAGGCGGTCATGCTCACCGCGCCGGTCGAGACCTTGCCGTCATGGATGACGACGCGCGGCAGGCTCGCGCCGGCGACCGCGCTCCATTCGGCGTCGACCGCGACATCGATGTTGCCCGAAAGCAGGTCGGCGAAGCCGGGCGGGACCAGCTCGGCGAGATCGCCCTCGCCGGTGACGGTCAACCGCTGACCGTCGCCGGCCGCACCGAAGCCGAAGCGGCCGGCGAAGCGCGCATCGCCGTCGGAGGTCAGCGACACGGCGCCGGTGAGGCTGCCGTCGGAGAGCGACGACTGGGCGGCGAGCCGGTAGCCCGGTCCGGCGTCGCGCCCCATCAGGCCGACGAGGATGCCATTCGCGCCCTCCTCCACCGTCAGGTCGACGGCGATCGGCGCGGCACCATCGGCGCGATCGACCAATGCCGCGACCGTGCCGACCGCGTTGTCGAGGCGGTTCGCCTTGAGGTCGGCATGGATGCCGCCATCGGCGCGAAGGGCGAAAGCCCCGTCGACGGCGAGCGCGGCGGGATGGCCGATCAGCGCCTCGCCAAGCTCGAGCCGGGCGACCGCGAGCCTGTCGACGGAGATCGGGAAGAGGCCGCCACCGCCGGAATCGCTTTCGTCGGCGACCACCGTCGTGTCACCGCCCTCCAGCTCGGGCGTCCGGACGAAGGAGATGCGGTCGGCGCCGATCGCATCGAAGGCGATGTTCGCGGTCAGCAGCGCACCGACATCAAGGTCGATTTCGAGCCCGTCGATCTCGGCGAAGACCCCTTTCGCGTCCGATGCGACGATCTTGTCGGCACCGAAGGCGAAGGGCGGCCAGCCGGTCAGCGAGCCGATCGATACCGTCAGCCCGTTGGTGGACGCGGCCCGCTCGACGATGCCGGCAAGGATCGCGCGGCCGGGCGGCGTCGCGAGCAGGACGAGCAGCAGCCCGACCAGCGCGATCAGCCCGACGATCGCAAATCCCGCGTAGCGAAGCGCACGCCGCATCGATCCTGTTCTTTCTCCTCCGCACCGGCCGGTCAGAAGGCCTGGCCAAGCCCTATATAGAGCGCAACTGTGGGATCATCGCGGCGGGGATCGAGCGGCACGGCAAGATCCACGCGCAGCGGGCCGACCGGCGTCAGGTAGCGGACGCCGCCGCCGACACCGACCTTGAGCCGGCTGATATCCGGCAGCATGTCGCGATAGGCGTTGCCGGCATCGACGAAGGCGACGAGGCCGAGCGCGTCCGACAGGCGGTAACGGACTTCGCCGGAGACCGCGAAGTCGCTGCGGCCGCCGATCAGGTCGCCCTTTTTGTTGCGCGGACCGATATTCTGGTAGCCGTAGCCGCGCACCGTGCCGGCGCCGCCGACATAGAAGCGCCGGCTCGCCGCGACGTCGCGGATATCGTCGACGGTGAGGACACCCGACTGGACGCGGCCGGCCAGCACGAAACGCCGGTCCGAATCGACCGCCCGGTAGATCGAGATATCCTCCTTGAAGGTGGCGAAGGTCTGGTCCTGGAGGAAGTCGTAGGCGGGCGCCGCCTCGAGATGGACGTTCATCCCCTTGGTCGGGTTGAGCTTGTTGTCGCGGGTATCCCAGTCGACGGCGCCGGTCAGCGTCGCGATCAGGTAATCCTCCTTGGGGATCGCCTCGTCGATATGGGTATTCTCGAGCTCGAGCAGCAGCGCGCCGCTGAGGGTATCGGTGAAGATCCGGCTGAGGCCGACCTCGCCTTCCTGCGTCGTCGCCCGGTAGGCGTCGGAGGTCTCGCGGAAGGCCTCGGCCCTGAAGGTGAAGTCGGTCATCGGGTCGAGGATCGCCGGCTTCTTGAATTTCGCGGCGAAGTTATAGTCCGGCTCGCTGTAGTCGGGATCGAAGAAGCCGGAGACCCCGGCGGAGAGCCGGAGCGATTCCGCGCCGCCCCAGATGTTGCGGTCGGCCCAGTAGACCTCCGCCCCGGCGCCCTCGGTGTTCGAATAGTCGACGCCCGCGCCGATCACGTGGCGCTTGCGCTCGCTGACGATGATGTCGACCGGGATGGTGCCGTCGGGATCGAGATGGTCCGCCGGCACGACGCGGACCGAGTCGAACACGCCGAGGTCGCGGAGCCGCTCCTCGGCCCGGCGGGTGATCTTGGGCGAATAGATCCTGCCGCCGTCGATGCCGGCCCGGCCCTCGACGAGGTCGGGCCGCACCCGGTCGGTGCCGCTCACCGTCACCCTGCCGAAATCCGCGACCTTGCCGGGATCGACGCTGATGGTGACGTCGAGGGTCTTCGTCGCATGGTCGGCGACCACGTCGGTATTGACGACCGCGGCGAGCGGATAGCCCTCGTTCCGCCAGCCGCCGACGATGGTGTCCTCGGCATTGACGATGCGCGCCGACTCGGCGATCTCGCCGGGCTCCAGCTTGAGGTCCCTCAGCGTCATGTCGGGCGGCAGCGGGCCGGCATTCACCGTCCCGAAGACGAATTGCGCGCCGGCCGTCACCACCACCTTCACCGGCACCGGCTGGCCGGGGAGCGGATCGAAAGCGCTCCAGCTGTCGATCGGGCGGCCGGCGATGGTGATCGCCACCTCGCCGGCATAGCGGGCATTCTGGTAGAGAACGGCGGTCAGGTTGCCGATGTCCTCGCGGGCCCGGGCGAGCAGGCCGACCAGCCCCGAGGCCGGCGTCTTGCGGCGGCTGTAGAGCGACGACGCGTTGCGGAGCGACTTCTGGAAGCTGCGGCTGCCGCCAACCACCTCGATGTCGACGGTATAGGTGACCGGGTCGGGGACCGTCTCGTCGACCTTGTCGTTGCGGGTGAAGGGCCAGATGGCGAACGACGGCGTCGCCGTGCTCCCGACAACGAGAACGACGCCCAACACAACAGCGATGCGTCCAAGCCATGAACGCAAACCCAACTACCCCCAACGACGAAACGCCGCCCGCGCAGCGTTTTTGGCCCATCCCGGACCGTGAGCCTCCAGTCTACCGATCCAGACCTGAATCGCGAGTTTACCTATCGTTTTGCATTATTTCGCTGTTTTCCTGATCGGCGACCTGCCGCTGCCCAGGCTTCAACGCCTCGCCCCCGCCGGTCGCGACAGACCGAAGAATGGCGAAATACCGGCATTTCGCACCGGCCGACAAGCCACATAACGCAGCCATTGGCCAACAAGCGAAGGCGCAATGACCATTCTGGATGGATCGATGCCCCCCAACGGTCGGATGATTATGCTAACACCTGCGCCGGACAGGTCACAGAATTGACCGAGAGGACAAAATGAACCGGCCGGCAGAAAAAGAACTCCCCACCAAGCTCTATATCGGCGGCGAATGGCGCGATGCCTCCGACGGCGGCACCTTCGACGTCACCAATCCGGCGACCGAGGAGGTGATCGCGACCGTCGCCGGCGCGACGATCGACGACGCCATGGCGGCGCTCGACGCGGCGGAAGCCGCCTTCGCCGGCTGGGCGGCGCGGAAGCCGCGCGAACGCGGCGAGATCCTGCGCAAGGCCTTCGAGATGATCGTCGCCGACAGCGAGCGCTTCGCCCGGCTGATCACCATGGAAAACGGCAAGGCGCTGCCCGACTCCCGCGGCGAGATCGCCTATGCGGCCGAGTTCTTCCGCTGGTTCTCGGA
>JAGRKY010000745.1 GCA_020442095.1 Bauldia sp. | reverse complement strand
TCCTGCAGGCCGAACAGGAATATTCGCGGCACAATTTCGAATATGCCGATACCGAGATGCTGAAGCGCCATTTCGAGGATGCCGAGCGCGAGTGCAAGGCGCTGCTCGATGCCGGGGCGCCTGGCCCGGAGGCGAACCGCGCCGAGCATCGCCTCGCGCTGCCGGCCTACGACCAGTGCATCAAGGCGAGCCACGCCTTCAACCTGCTCGACGCCCGCGGCGTCATCGCCGTCACCGAGCGCCAGAGCTACATCCTGCGCGTCCGCGAGCTCGCCAAGGCCTGCGGCGCCGCGTGGCTGGCGACCGAGGGCGGGGGCAGGGTTCCCGATGCGGCTTGATCACGTCAACATCCGCGCCAACGACCAGGAGGCGATGCGCGACTTCCTGGTTGCCGTGCTCGGGCTGACGGTCGGCGACCGGCCGCCGTTCGACTTCCACGGCTACTGGCTCTATCTCGGCGACAACGCGATCGTTCATCTGCAGGGCACCGACCGGGACCCGGAAGATGCCGGCTGGGTCGATCACCTTGCCTTCGGGCCGTTCGACTTCGACGCCAAGACGGCGGCGCTCGAAAAGGCGGGGATCCCGTTCCGCTCGGCCAAAGTGCCGGGGCGCGATCTCCGCCAGATCTTCGTCGCCGGGCCGGAGGGCGTGAAGCTCGAGCTGCAGTGTCCGGGACCGGCGGCGGCGTGAGCCGGGCCTAGCCGACTTCGCGCACCGCGCCGCGGCGGTCGACCAGCGCCTGCGCCTCGCTCGCCGATACCGGCGCGCCGAAGCCGGCGCCCTGTCCCTCGTCGCAGCCATCCGCGAGCAGCAGCTTGGTCAGGGCCGGGTCGTCGACGCCTTCGGCCGAGACCGGAAGGCCAAGCGCCTTCGACAGCCCGACCACGGCGCGCACGAAGGCGGCGTCGCTTGCCGAATTCCGCATCGACCGGACGAAGGAAGCATCGATCTTCACCCGGTCGAAGGCGCATTCGCGCAGGTGGTAGAGGCTGGACTTCCCGGCGCCGAAGGCGCTGAGCGCAATGCGGATGCCGGCGTCGCGAAGGTCGGACAGGGCGCGCTTCACCGCGTCGGTACTGCCGACCAGCGCGGCCTCGCTTACTTCGAGCTGAAGCCGCGCGGGGCTGAGGCCGGTCTGGCCGACGGTCCTGACGACGCGGAGCGGCAGCATCGGGTCGGAGATCTGCAGGACCGGGACATTGATGGAGAGGATCATGTCCGAGGGCCACCCGGCGGCATCGCGGCAGGCCTGATGGAGCAGACGGTTGAAGAGGTCGGTGATCATGCCGCTGTCCTCGGCGATCCCGACAAACATCTCGGCGGGGATGTCGCCGAACTCCGGATGGCTCCAGCGCGGCACGGCCTCGAAGCCCGAGACCCTGCTGTCCCTGAGGCTGACGACCGGCTGGTAGGTGGCCTCGATGGCGCCATCCTCGATCGCCTTGCGGAGGTCGCGTTCGAGGCGGTCGCGGCGCTTGACCTGCATGTCCATCTCGGGCTCGAAGAAGCGGAAGGTGCCGCGTCCCTCCCGCTTGGCGCGATAGAGCGCAATGTCGGCACGCCGCAGCAGCTCGTCCGCCGTGACGCCGTCGGCAGGGGCGACGGCGATGCCGATCGAGGCGCCGAGGCTCATCTCGAGATCGCCGACCGCGAAAGGCCGGTCGAACAGGCCGATGATCCTGCGCGCCACCCGGGTCGGCATCTCCGGATCGGTGAAGGACGGAAGCAGCAGGGCGAATTCGTCGCCACCGAAGCGGGCCAGCACGCCGCCTTCGGTGAAGCGCGAGGCGCGGCGGGAGAAGGCGACGAGGATCTCGTCGCCCTTGCCGTGGCCGAAGACGTCGTTGATCTGCTTGAAGCGATCGAGGTCGATCATCATCAGCGCCATCGGCGTCTGCTGCTCGGCCAGCGCCTTCAGCGCCTCGCCGAGCCTGGCTTCGAGCTGGCGGCGGTTGGGCAGGCCGGTCAGACCGTCGGCGAGCGCGAGGTAGCTTGCCCGGTCCTCAGCCTTCTGCCGCGCGGCGATCTCGCGGCGCTGGTCGACGATGCGGCGGACGCCGAAGAGGATCAGGCCGAGGGTCGCCAGCAGCACGACGATGACCACCTCGTCGAGTTGCGCCTCCTCATGGGCCCGTGAATAGCCGTAGAGCGCCTCGAAAAGGTCGAGGTCGGCGATGAGCCAGTAGACGACGACCATGCTCACCGCAATGATGGCGGCGTCGATATAGGCGCGGTGATAGTCGTGATAGCTCGATATCGCGTGGCGGCGGCTGAAAAGCATGTCGGTTCCGGGTCCCGATTGCTGTGTCGGACATTTAAACGGACGGTTTGTTAAGGAATCCGGAATCCCCGGCAGCGCGCCACCGGCGCGTCGGACAGGTGACAAGCCGATGGCGGCTTGCTATGGCCTCGCCACCGCTTTTCCAGAGTTTCTTCCGATAGATGCCCGACCTCCTTCTCGAACTGTTTTCCGAAGAGATTCCCGCCCGCCCGTCCGCGCGCAGCGCCGCAGGCGCGAG
>JAGRKY010000744.1 GCA_020442095.1 Bauldia sp. | reverse complement strand
ACCTTCTGGACGATGACCTGCTTCGCCGACTGGGCGGCGATCCGGCCGAAGTCCATCGGCGGCAGGGTCTCGGCGATGAAGTCGCCGACCTGCGCCGCGGGATTGCGGTGACGGGCATTCTCCAGGGTGATGTCGGTCGCCGGATTCTCGACCTCCTCGACCACCTTGAGGAGACGCTGGAGCTTGATCTCGCCGGTCTTCGGATCGATCTCGGCCCGCACGTCGGTCTCCGACCCGTAGCGCGAACGCGCCGCCTTCTGGATCGCATCCTCCATCGCGTTGACCACGATCATCCGGTCGATCACCTTTTCGCGGGCGACCGCGTCGGCGATCTGGAGGAGTTCGAGTCGGTTTGCACTGACAGCCATTGTCGTCTCCGTTGGTCAGTGAGCCGATGCCGATCCGGCATCGTCGGTGTTCGGTTGGTCGCCGCCCGGATTCTGGGCGGCGAGGGAATCGCGGATCAGGTCGTCGGTCAGGACGAGCTTCGCCTCGCCGATATCGGCGAGCGGCAGCAGGATTTCGGTTTCGCCGTCGATCGGCGGCGCGACGGAGACGCGGGTCCCGTCGCCCTCGACGCCGGCCAGCACGCCGCGAATGCGCTTGCGGCCATGAACCGGCCGCGACAGCTCGATCTTGGCGAGATGTCCCGCCCAGCGCTCGAAGTCCGAGCGGCGGACCAGCGGCCGGTCGATGCCCGGCGACGACACCTCGAGATTATAGGCGCGATCGATCGGGTCCTCGACGTCGAGCGCCGGCGAGAGATCGCGCGACAGCCGCTCGCAATCGTCGACGGTCATCGTGCCGTCCGGCCGTTCGGCCATGATCTGCAAGGTCGCGCCGTTCATCGCAGACAGCTTGACCCGGACGAGACGATAGCCCAGCCCCTCCACCGTCGGCTCGACGATGTTGGCGATGCGCGCCTCAAGTCCGGTCTCGGTGACGATCCGAGGTTCAGCGGTCAGTTCCGACAAGCGGGCTCCTTTCGCCGATCGGCTTCGCCTGTGCGAAAAGAGCGGGTCCGGCGGGGCCCACTCTCCAACGGTGCCGATCGTTTGAGATGATGGGTGCCGATATAGTCCGGCGGAACCGCCAACGCAAGGCCAAACGGCCACGTTTCAACCCTGCGGTTACCGCTTTCGAAAGACGAGATAGGCCGGCCGGCGTC
Source organism: Bauldia sp. (assembly GCA_020442095.1). Next base: position 856 of record JAGRKY010000744.1, on the reverse strand, counting down.
CCTCGCGCAGCGCCTTCGCCTCGTAGCGCGTGCCCGGCCATCCGTCCCACGGCTGGCGCCAGTCGTCCGCCCGTTCGGCCGTCCACTCGAATGCCGGATGACGGAGGAGATGGCGCAGCGTCCAGTCGACATAGGAATCGATGTCGCTGGCGAAGCGGAAGGTGCCGCCCGGCTCGAGTACCCTGGCGATGCCGTCGAGGTTATCGCGATTGACGAAGCGCCGCTTCCAGTGACGCCGCTTCGGCCACGGGTCTGGATAGAGGAGATCGACACGCGACAGCGAGGCGGCGGGAAGCCAAGCGAGCAGGTCGGCGGCATCGCCGTCGTAGAGGCGGATGTTGGCGAGGCCGCCGGCGTCGATGGCGGCGACCGCCTTGGCCATGCCCTCGACGAAGGGCTCGACGCCGATGAAGCCGGTCGCCGGCGACGCCGTCGCCTCGTGGATCAGGTGCTCGCCGCCGCCGAAGCCTATCTCGAGGCGGAGATCGTCGACCGGCACGGGAAAGAGATCGGCAGCCCGGTCCGGCGCCGGCCCGGCGGGATCCACCGCCCGGGCACGCAGGACATCGGCCATGAGCCGCTCGCGGCGCGGCGAGAGGGGCTTGCCCTTGCGCCGGCCATAGAGGGTGCTTCTTCGCTGCAAGGCCGTGCCCTCTGAACGAGGCGCGACCGAAACCCGCCGAGCCCTATTTGATCGCCGCGACCAGGGCGTCGGCGAGATCGACCTTTTCCCAGGAGAAGCCGCCATCGGCTTCCGGCGGCCGGCCAAAATGACCATAGGCGGCGGTGCGGGCGTAGATCGGGCGGTTGAGCTCGAGATGCTGGCGGATGCCGCGCGGCGACAGGTCCATGACCT
>JAGRKY010000743.1 GCA_020442095.1 Bauldia sp. | reverse complement strand
CAAGCTCGGCGACGAGCCGATCGCGATCGGGGTGGCGCTCGCCGGGTAATTTCCGCAAGACACCAGAATGCCGGCCTGTCGTCCTCCGGCTTGACCGGAGGGCTCCTTTTCGTCGCGCGGAGCGCCGAACGGTTCTCCGCAGCGCGTGTTCCGGCGCAGTTGTACCGGGCTGGAAGCGGTCCTCCGGTCAAGCCGGAGGACGACGGCGAGAGGGTGGGCAGGGCGACACCTCAAGAAGGCGCGCGGCGGCACCGTCACGAAGAGATGGTGCCCGGCCAGAGCGGGCGCTCAAGCCGATCAGTCGCCGGCCCAGTCGAAGCGCGACGGGTCGGCCCGGACGATCAGGCAATCGCCACCAACGAGGTGGAGCTGGGCGCCGACCTTGTCCTGGAAATGGAGCCGGGTGCCGGCCGGGACGATCCGGGCATAGTCGTCGCCGGTCATCGCTTCGTCGGTCAGACGGTCGAGCTCCGCCTCCAGGGCCTCGCCCTCCAGGTCCGTCTCGAAGGCGATGTCGATCTCGACGAGGCTGCGGACGAGCTGGCGCTGGTTGACCTTGAGCGGCCGGTCGCCGTCGTTCTCGATGACGACGACGCCCTCTTGCGCGACGGGAGCAGGCTCGGGGCCGCAGGCGACCGCGGCGATGGTGGTCAGGCTGTCGGGACCGGTGAGATCGCCGGCCAGCGCCGTCACGCCCGGGCGAAGCGCCTCCAGGCGCCGGAATGCCTCAGCCGTCGTCGGCTCGGCATCGCCGGTGAGAAAATCCTGCTTCGGGAAGGCGGCGCGGAGGCCGCCGATCAGCCCGGCAAAGTCGCCGTCGGCGACGAGGTAGTCGGCAAGGGCGGCGAGGCGGAACTGGAACCAGGCGTAATTCTCGAGGCCGATGCCGGCGTAATAGAGATCGAGCTCGGCGAGGCTCTTGACCTTGCCGGCATCCTCAAAGCCGGCGGGGACACCGGCGAGAAGCGCCCGGTCGTCGGGCTTCAGGGCGTGGATATAGCCGGCGAGGAAGACGTCGGCGACGAGTTCGTTCACCCAGTGGCTGTTGCTCCAGATGCCGGTCTGCCAGGCGATGACATGGCCGATCTCGTGGGCGGTGAGGTCGGCGTTCAGCGTCACCGCGTCGAAGGGCCAGCGCTCGAAGCCCGGATAGGATTCGATGCTGTCCGGCATGATGACGAGGCCGGTCGACCGTTCGGCATGGGGAATGGGATATGGCCAGGCGGTGACGCGGGCGTAGTCGCCGCTGTCGAGGACGGCCATGATCACCGGGTCGCTCCAGCCGAGCTGGTCACGGAACCAGGCGACGGCCCGGGTCAGCGTCGCGGCATAGGTCGCGGCAACGCCGGATACGTCAGGCGAGTAGTAGACGGTTACCGTGTCGGAGGTGGAGGGAAGGTCCAGGGCCTCGAGACGTTCGAGGTTGGTGGCGTATTCGTCGCCGGGCAGGGAATCCCCGGCGGCAAGCGGTGCTATCGAAAGGGCTGCGAAGCCCAGGGCCGTCGCGAGGAACAGCCCCGGGCGAAGACGGAAGCGTCGCGGGTCAGGCGCGCCGCGCAAGCAGCCCCCACACCGCCGGAACGGCAAGCGCGGCGAGCGCGATCTTGAGGAGATCGCCGAGGATGAAAGGCTGGACGCCCCACTGCCAGGCGAAGGCGATGCCCGGGCCGACCTGTCCGTCGGAGAGATGCGCGAACCAGGCGAACCAGGCGAAGCCCAGCGCCATCATGATGACCTCGCCGACCAGCAGCGCGGCGGCGAGCTTCGGGATCGAACGCGACCAACCGCGATCGGCGGCAAGGCCGACGACATAAGCGATGACGATGAAGCCGATCAGGAAGCCGCCCGTCGGCCCGAGGAAATAGGCCGGACCCGCGGCGAGCGGCGGGGTATTGGTGAAAACCGGCAGGCCGGCGAGGCCCTCGGCGAGATAGGCGACGACGGTGATCACGCCGAGCCGCGACCCGTAGGCGGCGGCGATCGCCATGACCGCCAGCGTCTGGAGATTGACGGGCACCGGCCAGATCGGAACGCGGACCTTGGCGGCGACGGCGATCAGCGCCGTACCGGCGAGTACCAGGAAGACGGCGACGACCGCACGGGCAACGCCCTCGGGCAGGAAGGTCTCGGCAAGGGCGGCGCGACCCGATCCGTTGGATGGCATGGACATTCCTGAGGCTCCCCGATCGTCATATTCCGAGCGCCAGCTATAGAAACAATGCTGCGCCGCCACAAGGTCACGGGGCGCGAATTCTGCTTTGCGCTGGCCGCCCGGCTTGGCTACACAGGCAGGCATGAACGAACGCGAAGCAGCCCTCTTCAGCATCCTCACCGCGGCGCCGGTGGTGCCGGTCCTGACCATCGAATCGACGGCGGTGGCGGTTCCGCTGGCGCGCGCCCTGGTGGCGGGCGGGCTGACCGCGATCGAGGTGACGCTGCGGACCGCCGCCGGGCTCGATTGCATCCGGGCGATCGCGGCGGAGGTCGAGGATTGCGATGTCGGCGCCGGCACGGTGCTCGATACCCGCCAGCTCGAACAGGCGGTCGAGGCGGGGGCGAAATTCATGGTGAGCCCGGGCGCCTCGCCGAACCTCGTGCGGGCCGCCAAGGAGGCGCCGATCCCCTTCCTGCCGGGCGTAGCGACGGCCGGCGAGGCGATGTCCCTGGCGGAGGAGGGCTTCGCGCTGCTCAAATTCTTCCCCGCCGAACCGGCCGGTGGCGTCAGCTACCTCAAGGCACTTTCGGCGCCGCTGCCGGGCATCCGCTTCTGTCCGACGGGGGGCATCGGGCCGAAAAATGCGCCCGAATATCTGGCCCTTGGAAACGTAATTTGCGTTGGCGGATCGTGGGTTGCGCCGGCCGACGCCGTTAGCCAGGGCAACTGGATGCGGATCACTTCGCTATCCCGTGAAGCGGCCCTTCTTGGCCGGAATCCATAAAAAGCATTTCAAGTCTGACATTTACGTTGTGCAGAGCAGAATCGAAAATTCTTGCGTTTGACACGATATGCGGCCATATGAAGCATGTTCGGGCACTTTGAACCCCGGAGACTGGAAAACTGCGCG
>JAGRKY010000742.1 GCA_020442095.1 Bauldia sp. | reverse complement strand
CCGACACGACGCAGGAGAACTTGCCGGCCCGCACGCAGCGCGGATTGCCGCTGACCGGCGCCGCCAGCAGCGGAACGCCCTTGGCAGCCAGCCCGGCCCGCACCTCCGCCGACTCGTCCATGCCGATGGTCGAGCAATCGACGAGGAGCTTCGGCATCGTCGTCAGCCCATCCCGGAACATGCCGTCGGGGCCGAAACAGACGTCATGGACGTCCTTGCCGGTGGAGAGCATGACGAAGAGGACGTCGCAATCGGCGAGCTCGCTGCGGTCATTGACCACCGTCGCGCCCTTCAGCTCCTCCGTCTCGGCCTTGGCGCGAGTGCGATTCCAGATCGACACCCCATGTCCCGCCGCCAGCAGCCGCGCCGCCATCGGCGCTCCCATCCGGCCAACGCCAATCCAACCGATCTTCATGCCCGAATACTCCTGCTGTCGTGTTCGTCATCTCACTGGCGAAGCGGCGGCCGTGAGACCCGTCCGCCCCGCCTGATGCACCAGGTCGATTCCCTGAAGGCCGACGACTTCACCAGCATGCGTTCCGTCACCCGGACCGGCGCGACCTGAAGCCTTTCAGCGACTGATCGATCCGCATCGGCCGTCGTAGCAAGCCGGCGATTCCCGCCGTTGTGATATGCCCGGTCGCGACCTGCGGCCGGGCGCGCGCTGCGTCAGACGAGTACCATTCCCCCGTCGATCATGATGACCTGCCCGGTCATGTAGTCGGAATCCGGAGCGGCGAGGAAGGTGGTGGTTCCGATGATATCCGCCTCGGTCGCGGCCCGCCCCCTGAGGATGCCGGCCGAGAATTCCTCGATCGCCTGACCGGGGCGCTGGCTCGCTCCGAGTTCCATCAGGTCCTTGTCGAGCTGTTCCCAGAGCGGCGTCTTCACCACGCCCGGCGCGAAGCCGTTGACGGTGATGTTGTTTTTGGCGAGCGCCCGGGCGCCGGACTGGATCAGCGAGATGACCGCGAATTTCGACGCGCAATAGGGAGCGATGTTGTCGTAGCCCTGGCGCGAGGCGACGGAGGCGGTGTTGATGATCTTGCCACCCTTGCCCTGCGCGATCATCTGCTTGGCCGCTTCCTGCATGCCGATCAACACGCCGAGGCCGTTGACCTTCATGATCAGGTCCCAGTTGTCCTCGGTCACGTCGAGGAAGTTCATCGGCTTGTTGAGGCCGGCATTGTTGAACATCACGTCGAGCGAACCGAATTCCTCGGCAGCCTTCTTGACGGCGGCCTGCATCGACGCCCGATCGGTCACGTCCGCCGTGATGCCGATGGCGCGGCCGACGCCCTCACCGCTGACCCGGTCGGTTGCCCCCTTGGCGACATCGGCGATACCGGCATCGATATCCACATAGGCGACGTTGCCGCCCTCGCGCAGAAGATCATCGGCGATCGCCCGGCCCATGCCGCGGGCGGCGCCAGTTACCATGCAGTTGCGATTAGAGAGCCGTCCCACGGTTCCTCCTCCTCTTGTTCTGAACCAGCCAAGCGACCGCGACGACCGTTTCTATCCGGTCCATCGCGGGTCACGGCACTTCCGTTTCGGCAGGATGATTTCACAAGCGTCGGCAACCGGGGCCGGCAAAAGCATCCGTTTTGGATATTCGCGCGACACAACCCGCAGGATTACGGGGAATTGTCACCTTCTTCTCCCGCCCCGGCGGAGGCGATTTCAGCCAGAATGGACTCCGTGTCCGCGCCGACAGCCGGCGCAGCACGCCATATCCCGCCCGGCGTCGCCGAAAGCCGCGTCACGACATTATGCATCGGCAGCCGCACGTCCTCGTCTCTGGATTCGACCAGGACCTCCCGGCCGACCACATAGGGATGGCCGACAAGCTCGGCGACCGAATAGACCGGGCCGACCGTCACGCCGGCCGCATCGAACAGCTCGAGATTCTCGTCGCGGCTCCGCCGCTTGATGAATTCGCCAATAATCGCATCGAGCTCGTCCTTATGGGCGAGCCGGTCGTCGTTGGTGCGGAAACGCGGATCGTCGATCAGATCGGGCCGGCCGATGGTGTGGAAGATACGCTCAGCCATTGTCTGCATCGACCCCGACATGGCCACGTAATTCCCGTCCGAACAGGCGTAGATGTTGCGCGGCGCGGCATGGGTCGACTGGTTGCCGTTCCGCCGCATCGCCTCTCCGGTGAGCCGGTGTTGCGCGGCCGAGACACTGATCAGCGAGAAGATCGGCTCGAACAGCGAAATGTCCACCACCTGGCCGCCGCCGCCCGAAACCTCGACGTTGCGCAGCGCGGTCAGCAGGCCCACCGCGCCGTAGAGCCCGGCAACCATGTCGGCGGTCGCAAGCGGCGGCAGGCAGGGCGGCGAATCCGGAAAGCCGGTGATATCCGCGTAGCCGGACATCGCCTCGACCAGCGTCCCGAAGCCCGGCTTCTGCCGGTACGGACCGGTCTGCCCCCACCCGGAAATCCTGACCGTCACCAGCTTCGGATTGATCTTCAGAAGCTCGTCCGGGCCGAGGCCCATGCGCTCCAGCGTGCCTGGAACGAAATTCTCGACCATCGCATCGGCCGTCCCGAGGAGCGTAACGAGCGCTGCCTTGTCGCTGTCATTCTTCAGGTCGAGCGCGATGCTGCGCTTGTTGCGGGCATAGGTCTTCCAGAAGATCTCGACGTCCTTCACCCGCCAGCGGCGGAGATCGTCGCCGCGCGTCGGGTGCTCGACCTTGATCACGTCGGCCCCGAGGTCGGCGAGGACGTGGGTCACCATGTTGCCCGCCACCAGCCGCGACAGATCGACGATGCGCACGTCCGACAACGGCCCGCAGGAATCAGGCTCTTCCGTTCCCATGCTTTTTCCGACCTCCTTGGCGCGAGAAACGCAGGCTGGATACAACGGTATACCGACGACCGTTGACAGTATCCGGCTTGTAGCATAGCGTCCGATCGCAGGGAACCCGTCGTCAAAAGCCCGGCGATCGACATCTTCGATGGGCCGCGCGCATGCGCCCGGCACCGATCGGAATGTCTTCGGCACATCCGGGTCTTGAAAGGAATCCATGGCTCAGAAGCGCGAATACATCATGTGGTCGGGCAACGTCCGCAACCTCCCCTTCCCCGAGCGGATAAGGGTGACGGCGAAGGCCGGTTTCGACGTGTTGACCCTGTCGCCCTATGACTGGCTCGACGCGATGCGGACGGGTCTCTCGACGGCCGACCTGATCGCGATGGCGGGCGACGCAGGCATTCGGATCGACCATCTCGATCCGCTCGCCCGATGGGCGCCCGAATGGATGCCCGACAACATCACCGAGCCCACCTATCTCGCGTTCCTGGCCTGCGATACCGATGACTTTCTGCGGATCGCCGAGACGCTTCGCATCACCTCGATGTCGGCGATCTGTTCCTTCCCTGCCGGTGCCGAGGTCGACGTCGATCGGCTCACCGAGGCCTTCGCTACGCTGTGCGACCGGGCAGCCGGGGTCGGCGTCCGCTGCGACCTCGAATTCGTGCCGATGTGGGGGTTGCGCGACCTCGAGACCGCATGGGCGATCGTCGACGGCGCGGATCGCGCCAATAGCGGCCTGATCTTCGATTTCTATCACTACCTGCGCGGCAAGCCGGACGACGCACTCCTCGAGCGAATTCCGGCCGACAAGATCTCGTCCGTCCAGGTCGCCGACGCAGCGGAAAAGATCAATCCCAATATCAGCCTCTTCCAGGATTGCATCTTCCGCCGCGTTCAGCCCGGCGAAGGAGACTTTCCCGTCACCCGGCTCCTGCAGATCCTCGAACGGAAAGGCGCGATCCGCCGCATCGGCCCGGAGGTCTTCAGTCAGGTCCAGGACCAGATGTCCGGTGACCGGATCGCGGACGTCACGACGCATGCCTTCCGGCGCGTGCTCGATGCCGCCGGCATCGACCATGATTTCCCGCGCCGGCATCAGGATTGACCCATCGATTGGGGGAAACGGAGATGATCGCGGAGACTGACGGCATCCGACGCCCGGCCCGGCAGCCGGTCCGGGCCTGAAAATGCTGCTCCGTCGCGAAACCCTCGGTGGCCAGGTTTACGACCTCCTGCGCGACCGGATCCTGCGTGGCGAGATCGCCGGCGGCACCCGGCTCGCCCAGGCGCCCCTCTCCGAGGAACTCGGCACCAGCCGGATTCCCGTCCGCGACGCGCTGAAGCGGCTGGAGAATGACGGTCTGATCGTCGGCGACGACGTCGGGCGCTACACGGTGCTCGAATTCACCGCGGCGGACGCCGAGGAGATCTACGCGATCCGCAACCGGCTCGAATGCCTCGCCATCGAACGGGCGGTGCAGTCGATGACCGCGGAGCAACTCGCCGAGATCGAGGCGCTATTCGCCGATCTCGACAAGGCCGCCGCCGGCCATGACATCGGCGCCTTTACCGACCTCAATGTCGATTTCCACATGGCGATATACGAGGCGAGCGGCATGCCGCGGCTCGTCCGGCTGATCCGCGGGCTCTGGCATGGCGTGCCGCCGCTGACCCCGATCGTGCTCGCCGGCCGCATCGATCGATCGCAGCACGAGCATGGCGAGATCATCGACAGCCTGCGCAGGCGCGACCCGGCCGGCGCGGCGCATGCCCTCGCGCAGCATATCGAAACCGCCGGCGAAGAGCTGCGCGAAAGCATTGAACACCAGAAACAGGAACCGACGGGGGGAAAGTAGATGGACAGGAGTCTGATCAGGAAGTTCGGGCGCCGCCTCCGTCTCGGCATGGTCGGCGGCGGTCTCGGTTCGATCATCGGCGACACCCACATCCTGGCGCTGCGTGCCGACGGCTTCTGCGACCTGGTGTCCGGTGCCCTGTCGTCGCGGCCGGACGTCGCCCGCGCCTCCGCCGAGACCGAGCTGATCGCGCCGGACCGCTCCTACGCCGACTGGCAGGAGATGGTCGAGCGCGAATCCGCCCGCGAGGACGATCGCATCGACGCCGTCGTCATCGCGACGCCGCCGCAGCTCCATTTCCCGGTCGCCAGGGCGTTCCTCGAACGCGGCATCGATGTCATCTGCGAAAAGCCGATGACGAAGGATCTCGCCGAGGCCGAGGAGCTGGTGTCGCTGGTCCGCAAGCACGACCGGCTGTTCTGCCTGACCCACTGCTATGTCGGCTATCCGATGGTCCGCCAGGCCCGCGCGATGATCGAGGCGGGCGCCATCGGCGCGGTCCGGATGATCGATATCACTTTCGCCCCGGGCGACCGCGGAACCTCGCTCGAACCGGAGGATCCCGGCCAGCGCCATTGGCGCTTCAAGGCGTCCTCGATGGGCAAGGCGTCGATCCTCGGCGAGGTGAATTCGCACGCCTATCACATGGCCTGCTACCTCACCGGACTGCAGGCCGATACCGTGTCGGCCCAGCTCTCCACCTTCGCCGAACGCCGCGAGGTCTATGACAACGTCTATGCAACATTGCGCTTTCCCGACGGGGTGATGGGGCGGCTGTGGAGCAGCTATGTCGCCGCCGGCAACGACCAGGGCTTCTCCTTCATCATCATTGGTGAGACCGGGCAGCTCCGCTGGAACCAGGAGGACCCGGAATATCTGTGGCTGAAGCCGATGGCCGATGCGGCCGTCACCTATGCCCGCGGCTATGACGATCTCGACGAACGGGCGAAATCCAATGTCCGCTACCGGCCCGGCTTCCCGGAAGGCTACGGCCTCGCCTTCGCCAATCTCTATGTCGATTTCGCCAAGGCGGTCATGAGCCGCAAGCTCGGGCTGCCCTACGCGCATTTCCTCGCCGACGTCCCGACCGTCGAGGACGGCGCGCGCGGCATGAAGTTCATGGCCGCGGCCGCCCGCTCCCACGACGAGGGTGGCGGCTGGATTCCCTGCCGCCTCGACGGCTGACCCCGCCGGTCAGTAGTAGCCCTTCGATCGCATCAGCCGGTCGGCGCGGTTCTGCGCGTCGCTGAGGGCCACCTTCAACGACTTCACGCCGCGCGCCATGTCGTGCATTTCCTCGCCACAGATGTTGATGATCTCGGCGATCTCAGGCGCCGGCGGACGCGGCCAGAACTGCACCAGCCCCGCCCGCTCGAAATCATCGACAACGGCGATGGAACGGGAGAGTGCGCGGACTTCCGGGTCGGCGCTGACACTGAACCGCGGGCTCGTGCGGCTACCGTTGAGAATATAGAGCTTGCTCGCTTCCGAAGAGGTCAGGAACCGGACCGCTTCCCAGGTGGCGGCGACGCGGTCCTCGGCGAGATTTGCCGGGATGCCGAGGACGAAACCACCAACAGGCGCGATCCGGCGCCCGCCGCGACCGGCCGGATGAGGGAGAATGCCGGTCCTGCCCTTGGCCGGCGAACTGTCGTCGAGCTCGAAATAGGATGCGAGCACGTTGTAGCCATAAGCCATGGCGACATCGCCCCGGCTATAGGCGGCGATCCGCTCGTACCAGGCCATGCTGAGGATGTTGAGCGGCGAGAATTCGAGCAACTCGCGGAGATATTCCGCGGTCCGCCGTCCTGCCATGGTATCGATCAGCGGACGGAACTGCTCGCCTTCCATCCGCTCTGCGTCGAAGTCCCTGTCGATCTTGCGGAGGTTGAGGACCGGCTGTCCGAAAGCCGACAGGATCATGATGAAGGTGTGCCCCATCGGCGTCCCGCGCGCCGCGTTCCAGGCGATGCCGCGAATACCGGTCTTCAGCGGCTGGTGCAGGACCTTCGCCGCGGCAAGCAGCGCGTCGGTCGTCTCCGGCGGCGTCACCCCGGCCTCATCGAACAGGTCTTCGCGATAGAAGAGCAGCTCCGGCGTCGTATGGATCGGAACGCCATAGGGGTGCCCGTTGTAGAAGGCGCCCTTCCAGCCCGCCGGATGGAAGTCGGCGACGTTGATCGAGCTCGACGCGACCAGGTCATCGAGAGGGCGCAGCACGCCCTTGACCGCGAACTCGCCGATCCAGGGAAGGTCGCAGGCGACGATGTCGTAGCGCGACTTCGGAAGCCTGGAATTCTCCAGTCCCTCCTCGCGCAAACGGTCGATCGACAGCGCCCGCACCCGCATCGAAGCGCCGAGATATTGCTCGAACTGCCGCTTGAGATTCTCCATCGCCATGAAGGTCGGATCGGCGTGGACGAGCAATCGCAGCTGCCCGGCGATCGGCAGCTTGGAACGGACGACGCTCGGCGGCGCGACGATCCGCGCCGACAGATAGGAGCCGCCGAAATAATAGTCGTAATGCTCGCCGTCATAGGCGAAGCCGAAGGTCCGGCCGATCAACCGTTTGACGCGACGCGCATAGTCGTACCAGGAATCGATCAGCTGCGGGCTCGGGTGATAGGAAAAGGTCTTGCGCCCCTTCCCCTTCGGGCGACGGATGCACAGCCCTTCCGCCAGCATGTCGTCGATCCGCCGCATCGCTGTCGCGTAAGGCACCCCGGACGATGCCGCCAGCGCCGTGACCGTGACCAGCTTCGCCTCAAGATGCTGGCGAAGCAGGAAGATCGACATCCGGTGACAGGCATTGCTGTTCGACGTCCCGAGTCCGACATCCGCTTCCATGTCGATCTGGTCGACAAAATTCAGGAAGCGAAGCATCTCCTCGCTCGTCATGACCGACGGATCGCCGGTCGTTTCTCCTTGTTCGTTCCTGCCTTGCTTTTTCATTGTTCTGGCGATGGCCGGCCCCCGACACGAACGCGCTTCATAAGGTGATACCCCAACCCCGGCAACACGATCGCGGCTCAATAATCCAGTCTGGATAATCGCTGAGGTGATCTGTGTTCCGGTTGGCGGCGGACCTGAGGATTATCAGCCATATCCGCGCCACCTCCGGCGTCGTCGACAATTGCCCGGTCGCATGTGCCGCTTATTCGAACCATGGAGAACCGGATCGCCCGGCGGACAAACATCCAATTCGGACGACTCTTTCATTGCCGAGGTGATGTGGATGGCCGAGTAATGCAGCCAAGGTCGGCAGATATCGAACCGGTCCGCGGGTTCTCAGGCGTGGTCGTCCGTCCTCGCCGTGATAGACAATGGAAACGAGCGCAGTGAAACTGCGTCAGACTACGATCAACCAACTCAAGTCACATAAAACAACGGGGACACGTGTTCCCTCGGAGGTCGCCTGAGATGAACGACATAGATTTGACGCCGCGCGTTGTTGAGAGCGCGGGCTCTGCCGCGCTCGACTACCATTGGAACTGGAACCGGGCGATCCCGCAGCCCGGGCATATGGGTGTCGACTTTGAAGGCC
>JAGRKY010000741.1 GCA_020442095.1 Bauldia sp. | reverse complement strand
TCGCAGCCGCCGCCGAGGCAGTAGCCGGCGACCGCCGCTACGATCGGCTTTCGCGCCTGGCCGATCCGCGCCAGCGTCACGCCAAAGTCCTGCAAAAAGACCTCGATGAAGGAGAGGTCGCTCATTTCCTTGATATCGGCCCCTGCGGCGAAGGCCTTTTCCGAGCCGGTGATGATCATGCAGCCGATCTTCGGATCGGCCTCGTATGCATCGACCGCGGCGCAGAGCTCGCGGATCAGCGCGGAGTTCAGCGCATTCAGCACCTTCGGCCGGTTCAGCGTGATCAGCGCGACGGGGCCGCGTGTCTCGGTCATGATGGTTTCGTAGGCCATGTGTTCCTCAAGGATCTGGGGGCGGCGCGGCGGAGGAGGGCCGGCCCTACGGAATCGATCCGCTCATTTCTGGCAGACCGGACAATAGAAGGTCGAGCGCCCGGATTGAACCATGCGACGGATGATGCCGGAACAACCGGTGCGCGGACAGGGCTCGCCCTCCCGGTCATAGACCGCGAAACGGTGCTGGAAATAGCCGAGTTCGCCATTCGCCTGGCGATGATCGCGCAGCGACGACCCGCCGGCGGCGATTGCCTCGCCGAGCACTTCGCGGATCGCCGTCGCCAGCGCCTCGGCGCGATCCGCCGCAGCCTTGCGGCCGGTGGCGATCGAGCCGGCGGCCCGCGTCGGCGAGAGGCGCGCCCGCCACAGCGCCTCGCAGACATAGATGTTGCCAAGGCCGGCGATCTTGGTCTGGTCGAGGAGCATCGCCTTCAGCGGCGCGGCGCGGTCGCGGAACAGCTCGGCGATCAGCGCGCCACCCATCTCGTTACCGAGCGGCTCGACGCCGATCCGGGCGAAGAGCGGCGAAACGGCGAGCGCCGACCGGGGCACGAGGTCCATGACGCCGAAGCGCCGCGGGTCGTTGAAGATCACCCTGGCGCCGGAAGAAAGGTCGAAGACGACGTGATCATGCGCGGCGAGCTTGCCACGGGGATGGTGGGTCCGGGCGGGAAGGGTATCCTCTGCCTCCGCCTCGATGCGGAACGAGCCGGACATGCCGAGATGCATGACGAGGACGTTGCCGTCATCGAGGTCAGCGAGCAGGTATTTCGCCCGTCGTCCGAGATGGGTGATCCGCCGGCCGGCGAGCCGCCGGGCGAAACGGGGCGGGAAGGGACGGCGCAGATCCGGGCGCCGGACGGTCGCCTTGTCGATGACCGCGCCCTCCATCACCGGCTGGAGGCCGAGACGGACGGTTTCGACTTCGGGCAGTTCCGGCATGGGGAATTCCGCTAACCCTTTGGCAGGGCGGGGACGATAGCCTGAACCGCGCGCTTGGGCTATCGTCCGCGCCGATCGGAGAAATGAAACATGACAGCGAGTTCGCCCGGGGCGGCGTCACGGCAGCGGGAAGGCCGGGCCTGGTTCGGTTTCCGCGAGGTCGGCCTCGACGAGAAACAGGGCATGGTCGACCAGGTCTTCCACCAGGTCGCCGGCCGCTACGACCTGATGAACGA
>JAGRKY010000740.1 GCA_020442095.1 Bauldia sp. | reverse complement strand
TCATCACGTCGTCGGTGATCAGGTCGTCGATCGGCACCATGAAGGGCGCGTATTTGCCGACGTTGTAGGTCGCCGTCAGCATGACGTCGAACTCCTTCGAGCCGGCGGCGGAATCGGCCAGCATCTTGTCGAAGAAGTTGTCGCGGCTGAAATAGAGCAGCTCGGCCTTGCTGTCCGAGGTCTCGTTGTACTTGTCGACGACCTTGCGGAGCGCCGTCTCGGCCGGGCCGCCCGGCCAGGCGAGGATGGTGATGTCGGCGAGCGCCGCGGTCGACAGGGCGGCCGACAGAACGGCTGCGCCGGCAAGGCTCAGAATTCGCGTGATCATGCCTTCAGTCCCCCTTCGTTCAGCATGTGGATATTCTTTAATTGCGGAATTGCATTCATATTAAAAGAAGCTTATCACCTTCGCGGGTCGGGTCAAGCGGCAGACATCCGGAGGATGAGGCGATGAGCGACGGCGATACGAGTCCATCCGGCGGAGCCGCGGAGCCAGGGTCCGGGCCGCTCATCCCGAAGGACGCCTTTGTCGGCCTCGACCGCCACATCCACCTTGCGGCGGGCGGCGAGACGCCGACCCTGAAGAGCCACGTCGCCGCGGTCGAGCGCTTCATGGCCGACAAGTCGGACGGCATGACCGGCCGCGCCCGGCTGTTCGATACGGTCGCCCGGGTCCGCGAGAAAGCGGCGCGCCTCACCGCCATGGAGCCCGGCGACGTCTCCTTCCTCGTCGACGCCTCGGACGGGATGATCCTCGCCGCCGCTGGCCTCGACGCCGGTGAAGGCGACAATGTCGTCGTCGCCCCCGCCGATTTTCCGTCCGTCGTCCTTGCCGCCGCCGGCACGAAGGCACGCGGCGTCGGCATCAACTGGGCGGGAAGCGGCCCGATCGCCACCAGCGAGGATTACGCCGCGGCTGTCGATTCGCGGACGCGCGCCATCTTCGTCAGCCACGTCAGCCACCTCACCGGCACCCGGCAGGATCTCGCGGCGCTCCGTGCCATCGCCGATTCCGTCGGCGCCCGGCTGATCGTCGACGTCTCCCATGCCCTCGGCCCGGTACCGGTCGACGGCAGCCTCTGCGACGTCGTCGTGTCCTGCTGCTACAAGTGGCTGCTCGCCGTCCACGGCTGCGGCCTCTTCTGCGTCAACCAGCGGCGCTGGCCGGAACTCGCGCCACGGGGCCTCGGCTGGCATTCGATCGAGGAGCCGGATGCCCGCATCCCGCTCGCCGCGCACCATGTCCGGTCCGGGCCCGAGCGCTTCGAGACCGGCAACCCGCCGCTCCTCGCGATCCATGTTCTGGAGAACGGCCTCGACCACCTGCTCGCGATCCCGCCGGAAGTGCGCTTCGCCCATTGCGCCGCGCTCGGCCAGCGGTTGCGCGACGGCATGATCGCCCTCGGCCTCGATGTGACGACGCCGGCGGAGCCGGAGCGCCGCGCCGCCAATATCTGCTTCGCCGTCGATGACGCCGAGGGCGTCGAGGCGCGGCTCCGCGAACGCGGCATCGTCGTCTGGGGCAGCGAGGGCCGCATCCGCGTCTCGCCCTATCTCTACAACGACGCAGCCGACGTCGATCGCTGCCTCGCCATCCTCCCGGAGGTCCTTTGATCGTGCGGCCGCCGCCGCGACGAAGGCCGTCCGGGGCAAGGTCATGCGACGAACTCGGCGATGTTGAGCAGGCTGTCGCCGCTCTGGCTGTGGGTATGGAGGCGCCGCGACAGCACCACCCCGCCGGCCCGGAAGCGCAGCACCTCGGGCGCCTCGAGCGGCCGTTCGAGATCGTGGAGCCAACCGGCGATATCGCCTTCCTTGACGATGTCGCCGACGACCACGGCGGGCTCGAACCAGCCCTCGCGCTCGGCATAGACGAAGAAGCTCTGCGGCCCCTGCTGGATGATCCGCGTCTCGGTGTCGGTGTCGCTCTCGGTGAGGAACCGCCGGCTGGTGATGCCGAGCGCCAGCAGCAGGTTGTCGGTCGCCAGCGCCGTCATCGCCATGGTATGCGGCGTCACCGTCGCCCCGCCGCCGAACTCTCCGGAAAGGCCGATGCATCCCGCCCTGAGCGCCGCCGCCATCGAGGTCGGCGAATCCGCGCCATTGTCGGCGATGATGCCATAGGGCATCCGCATCGCCTTCAGCAGCGCCACCGCCTTTTCCTGCCGCGCCGGATCGGGGATCGTCTCGATCAGCGAGCAGATCAGGTGGTCCATGCTGGTGCCGCCGGAATGGATGTCGAACAGCACCTCGTGGCGCGGCAAGAGGTCGTGCTCGATGTAATGGGCAATGCGCTGGGTCGGTCCGCCGGTCGGGTTGCCGGGAAAGGCGCGGTTGAAGTTGCCGCCGTCGAAGGGCGAGCAGCGCTTCGCCGCCATCACCGCCGGCAGGTTGGTCGCCGGCAGGATCGTCACGCTGCCCTTGACGTCCTCCGCCTCGAGCAGGCGGATCAGCTTGAGCAGCGTCAGCTCGCCCTCATACTCGTCGCCATGGTTGCCGGCCATCAGCACCAGGCTCGGCCCGTCGCCATTGGCGATCCGGCAGATCGGGACCTTGATCTGGTAGTAGGGCGAGCGGTCGATCGAATACGGAAAGCCGATGAAGCCGAGCTGCTTGCCGTCCTTGTCCCAGGCGATGTCGCAAAAGGCGCCGGTGTGCATTATGCGGGAGTCTCCGGTTGGACCGGGCACGGCGGTCGCGCCGGCCGGATACGAAAGTGAACTGAAATCGGGAGTCGATGACGATGAAGATTGAGGACGGACTGCATCTGGTGCTGAGCGGCGGCGCCGGGTTCGACCTTTCGGACGCTTTTGACTGCAACGTCTTCATGATTGCTGCGGGCGACGAATGGATACTCTTCGACGCCGGCGTCGGCCGCGATCCGGCCTGGCTTGCCGCGACCCTTGCCGCGGACGGCATCGATCCCGGCGCGATCCGCCATCTCTTCATCACCCACGGCCATGGCGATCACTCCGGCGGTGCCGCCGATATCCGGGAACGCCTCGGCCTCAGGACCTATGCCGGCGCGGCGACCGCCAAGATGGTCGAGGCCGGCGACGAGGTCGGCATCAGCCTCGACCGCGCCCGCAAGGCCGGCGTCTATCCCCAGGACTATGTCTATCGGGCCTGCGCCATCGACACCGTGGTCGAACCGGGCCGGCCACTCGCCATCGGACCGGTCACCGTCGAGCTGATCGAGACGCCCGGCCATTCCTTCGACCACGTCTCCTATCTCGTCACCACCCCGACCCGGCGCATCCTGATCGGCGGCGATGCGCTCTTCTGGGGCGGCAAGGTCGCGATCCAGGACATCTACGACTGCAACATCGGCGCGGTCTGCGCGACGGTGCGGACGCTCGCCTCGATCGACTATGACACGCTGCTCCCCGGCCATCTCAACTTCAGCCTGCGCGACGCCCGCCGTCATGCCGACGCGGCGATGGAGCATGTCACGCGGATGGTCTGCCCGCCGTCGATCATCGTCTGACCGGCTGGCAGCGTCAGCCATCGCGCATCGCCCCGAAGATCATCGCCATCAGGCCGCCGTCGACAGTGATCGTGCTGCCCGTCGTGTAGCGGTTCTCGTCCTCGGCGAGGAAGAGCGCGGCGGTCGCGCAATCCTCCGGCAGCCCGGGCCGGGCCAGCGCCACCTCGTCATGGAGCGAGGCCGCGAGCTTCGGCTCCTCATACTGGTCGGCGGCGTTGGGGACCGCGATCGGTCCCGGCGCGATCATGTTGGCGAGGATGCCGTAGCGGGCGAGGTCGACCGCCATCGCCCGGGTCAGCATCGCGACGCCGCCCTTGGCGGCGACATATTGCGCGGCATTCGGCTCCGACATGAAGCTGTTGACCGAACCGATGGTCACGATCCGCCCGGCCTTGCCGGCCGCGATCATCGCTTTCGCGACCGCGCGGCAGACCCTGAAGGTACCGGTGAGGTTCACGTCGATATAGCGGTCCCAGTCGTCGTCAGTGACAGCGAGGAAATTCGCGCCGCCCTTCAGCGCCGCGGCGGTGACCAGCACGTCCGGCGCGCCGAAGACCGCAAGCGCCCTCGCCACCGCCGCGTCGGTATCGTCGCGATCGGCGAGGTCGACCGCCACCGGCACGATCCCCATCTCGTCCCATGCCGCCCGGTCCGGCGTCTTGTCGAGGGCCCCGGCGAGGTCCATCGCCACGACCTTCGCCCCTTCGCGGGCGAAGCGCAGCGCGGTCGCGCCGCCGATGCCGCCCGCCGCCCCGGTGACGATGGCGACCTTTCCGGCGAGACGTCCCTTTGCGGTGCTGGCGTCCATGACGGCTCCTCAGATGATCCGCTTGCCGGACCCGGCGTCGAACAGGTGAAGCTTGCCGGGCTCCGCGGCAAAGGCGGCGGCCTCCCCCGACTTCAGCCCGTGCCGGCCGCGCAGGACCGCGACCATCTCCTCGCCCTCGAAGCTCGCGATGACATGCTCCTCCGGTCCGGTCGGCTCGACGATCCGCACCTCGGTCCGGAACAGCGGGCCGTCCTGCTGGCCGTCGCCGGCAAAGGTCAGGTCCTCCGGCCGCACGCCGAGCACCGCCTCGCGTCCCGCCGCGGCACCGATGTCCCGCCCGAACGGGATCGACTGGCCGCCGCCGGTGACGAAGGTCGCCCCGTCGCAGCGCCCGGTGAAGAAATTCATAGCCGGCGAACCAATGAACCCGGCGACGAAGATATTGTCCGGCCGGTCGTAGAGATCGATCGGGCTGCCGATCTGCTCGATATTGCCGCTCTGCATGACGACGATCTTGTCGGCCATCGTCATCGCCTCGATCTGGTC
>JAGRKY010000739.1 GCA_020442095.1 Bauldia sp. | reverse complement strand
CACCAAGAAGATGTCGAAGTCCGATCCCTCGGACTATTCGCGGATCAACCTCACCGACGATGCCGAGGCGATCGCGCTGAAGCTGCGCAAGGCCAAGACCGATCCCGAGCCGCTGCCGTCGGAAATCGACGGGCTCAAGGGCCGCGCCGAGGCGGAGAACCTGGTCGGCATCTATGCTGCGCTTGCCGGCGAGACCAAGGCGGCGGTGCTGCGCGACTATGGCGGCGCCCAGTTCTCGAATTTCAAGCCGGCGCTCGCCGACCTTGCCGTTGCCAAGCTCGCCCCCATCGCAGGCGAGATGCGCCGTCTCCTCGGCGATCCCGGCCATATCGACGCGGTGCTCTGCAACGGCGCCGAGAGGGCGTCGGAGATCGCCACGAAGACGATGGACGGCGTCAAGGACGTGATCGGTTTCATACGACCCAAAAACAGATAGCGGTCGCGATGCTGCGGCGGATCATACGGGACCCGCTTCTGATCCTTGCCGTGGTCGCGATGGTTATCCTCGCGCTGTCGCAGACCGCCCAGTTCGCGGCGGCGGCGCTTTATTGGAAGCTGTTCCCGGATTTCCGCGATAAGCGCGTCGAACTTGCGCTTGACTACCGCGGCGCGCCCATCAGGGTCACGTTCGATGTCCGCTGCCGGACCGTGCCGGCCATTCAAGGCACGATCCGGCCGATTTCCGCTTATCTCGCTCACCGGATACGAATGCTCATCAGCGGCTACCCGACCGCGCAGGGGGCCCATTATTCCGGCCTCAGCGCGGAGGCGCCGGATGGTTCGGTGATCTTCGTCACGCCGATCTTCATGGCCGACGAGATATGCAGTGAAGGGCAGGACTCCCCGCGTGGGTCGTTCTTCGTCGAGGTTCTTGACCGCGGGAAGGATCCGGAACGACTCGAAATGTTCCCGCGGATCCGGTGCGACGGGAAGGCCAAGGGTCATCCTGATCTGTCCTGTGAATTCATGAGGGTGGAGGATAGTCCCAAGGCGTTCGTTGCCGCGCCACCGGTGGCCAGGACCGACGGCGCTCCATTTTGGGAGCGCGCCTTAAGAGTCATCGATCCGAACGAGGAAATGCTCGACGGTGTCAAGACGGGACGCTTGACGATAAGCTTCGATGCGGTCCCGCCGACGCGGAGATACCGCCTGCTCGGCGATGGCAGCCATTGTACAATAGGGGAGGAGCTCCGCTTCGGCGAGCCAGTGGTTGCCGTTCGCGAGGACCTGATGTGCGCCGTTCAGTCCGCGCACGGGGAATGGCTGATGCCGTCCGACCTCGGCAGGAATGAATGGTTCGTGCTTCCGGGCCCCGGCGAACGTCTGGCGCAGTTCCGCTTCGAGGGCAATATCAGCGGCCGGCGTTCCGATACCAGCTTCGATCCGGGGTTCCGGGCGTTTGGAATCATGATCGACTATCGGGCCACCGATTGAAAGTCGGCCGCGGTGGTCGCGCTCGATCGCCGCTTGCCGACGCCCGCTGCGGGTGGCAGCATCCGCTGATGGTAACGAAACGCAAAAGCACCGCGGAAGGGCACCGCCGCAAGTTCCTGGCGATCGTCGACGACACGCCGGAATCGACGCGCGCGCTGCTTTTCGCCGGGTTGAGGGCGATCCATACCGGCGGCGCGGTGGTCCTCCTCTACATCATCACGCCAAGCGAATTCACCCAGTGGGTCGGCGTCGAGAACATCATGCGCGCCGAGGCGATGGAGGCCGCGGAGGCGGCCCTCGGCAAGGCGGCGGATTTCGTCCGCGACAAGACCGGCATCGAGCCCCAGGTCGTCATCCGCGAGGGCGGTCGCTCCGAGGCGATCCTCGGCGTCATCGAGGATGACGAGGATATCGCCATCCTCGTGCTCGCCGCCGGCACCGACAAGGAAGGCCCGGGGCCGCTGGTCACCGCCCTTGCCGGCAACGCCTCGGCGACCTTTCCGGTGCCGATCACCA
>JAGRKY010000738.1 GCA_020442095.1 Bauldia sp. | reverse complement strand
GCCCGGCGGATCGCCTCGTCGACATTGGCGCCCTGGTTGCCGTCGACCATGATCTCGAAATCGTCGCCGACCGCGGCGCGCACCGCCTCGAGCCGGGCGACGTCCTGCTTCGGCGGACGGCCGATCTTGATCTTCGAGCCGCCGAAGCCGGCCGCCTTGGCGCGCAGCGCATCCTCGACGAGCGCGGCGGTCTCGATATGGAGCCAGCCGCCCTCGGTCGTGTAGAGCGGCACCCTGTCCTGCGCGCCGCCCGCCTCGACATGGAGCGGCCGTCCCGAACGGCGGCAGCGCATGTCCCACAAGGCCGTGTCGATCGCGGCGAGCGCCAGCGAGGTGATCGCGCCGACCGCGGTGGCGTGGGTGTGGTAGAAGAGCGCCTTCCAGATCTGCTCGACCATCTCGGGGTCGCGGCCGATCAGCATCGGCGCGAGATTCTGCGCGATGAGCGCGACCACCGCATGGCCGCCGGTGCCGATCGTATAGGTATAGCCGGTGCCGACCACGCCGTCGTCGGCATAGATGCGGACGATCGGCGTCTCCTGACTGACGAAGGACTGGATCGCGTCGGTCCGCTTCACCTTCGGAACGAGGTCGACCATCAGGACCTCGACACGTTCTATCTTCGTCATCTCTTCCTCTCCCGGAGCGACCGCTCCCTACCCGGCGCTCGCCGCCTCGTCTTCTTCCTCGACCTCGTGGATCTTCGCCATGATGGCCTTGGAGGCATTCTCGTATTGGTGATCGTTGGCGACCTCGCCGACGATCCGGAAACCGTGCATGACGAGGATGCGGTCGGCGACCGCAACCATCTCCGGCATGTCGCTGGAGATGAGGAGGATCGACACCCCCTCGCGGGCGATCTCGCCGAGGAGCTCGTGGATATCGGTCTTGGTCTTGATGTCGATGCCGACGGTCGGCTCGTCGACGATCAGGATCTCGGCATTCGCCGCCAGCCACTTGGCGATCGACACCTTCTGCTGGTTGCCGCCGGAAAGGTTGCCTACGGTCTGGTTCAGCGATGGCGTCCTGACCTCGAGCCGGTCGACGAAGGGCTGCACGGCGCGCGCCTCTGTCCCCGGCGGGATCAGCCCGAGGAAGCGGGCGATCCGCTGCCAGATGGTGATCGCCACATTCTCCTTGACCGAATGGATGAGGACCAGCCCCTCGCCCTTGCGGTCCTCGCTGACATAGCCGATGCGATACTTGCCGAGCGCCTCGTGCATGTCGCGGATACGGGCGGGCTTGCCGTTGATCGTCAGCTCGCCGCCGGTCACCGC
Organism: Bauldia sp.; assembly: GCA_020442095.1. Next base: position 457 of record JAGRKY010000738.1, on the reverse strand, counting down.
GCCGCCGAGCATCGCCTTCATCAGCTCGCTGCGTCCCGCGCCGACCAGCCCGTAGAAGCCGAGGATTTCGCCGCGCCTGAGGCTGAAGGAGATGTCGCGATGTCCGTCGGAAGTCGACAGGCCCTTCGCCTCCATGACGATGTCGGCGCTGTCGACCGCGCGCTCGCGCAACTTGGCGACGCGCTCGTCACGGCCGATCATCTGCGACACCAGCTTCTGGCGCGTCATCTCCGCCATCGGCACGCCGTCGGCGGCGTTCTTGCCGTCGCGGAGCACCGTCACACGGTCGGCGATGTTGAAGACCTCCTCCAGCTTGTGGCTGACGAAGAGCATCGCGACGCCCTCCTCGCGCAGCCGCCGGAGCAGCGTGAAGAGGGCCGCGGTCTCGTGCTCGGTGATCGAGGCGGTCGGCTCGTCGAGGAGCAGGATCTTCGCCTCGAGCGACAGCGCCTTGGCG
>JAGRKY010000737.1:697-6343 GCA_020442095.1 Bauldia sp. | reverse complement strand
ACCGAGATCAACGTCACCTCGCCGACCGGCATCCGCGAGGTCAAGCGCTTCGGCGGCGCCGATATCGCCGCCCTGGTCTGGGACGCGATCGAGGCCCGGCTCGGCTGAGGCCGGCGGCCCGCCGTGGCAAGGACGCCGCTCGGGAAGCGGGAGGGGGGTGTCGCCGGCGCGGCCTGCCGGTATCCGTCGCCCGGCCTCAAGGACCCGGAAGCCGCCGGGCCGGTGCTGGAGAGCCGCGTCGCCCGGGAGAAGAAGGTCGGGCGAGCCGACCTGTACCGGCCACGGCTTCGACAACGATTGGGAAGTCGTGCCCGGCACCGCGACCGTCGAGGTCTGGTGCGAGGGCCGCAGGCTCGCCGGAGAGAGCTTCACCGTCACCGGGTGAGCCCAGGCGGCCGGCCGGTTTCCCCACGGCCTGACGCGGCACGACGGACACGCCTTTCCGCGTCTCCTTGATGGGCCGACATGCCTTGCCGCGCGCACTGGTTGGTCGACAGGGCCGGTCGGGCACGGCCTCTTTCGCCACAAAAAGGCGGGATTTGCGGATACAATTCCGTCTCCATCCGAGAAAAGGCATCTGCGATTGGAATAGACGACGCGAAAACATCCAGCGGCGGAGGAAGCCATGTCAAAGCAGGACAAGAGGCCTTACCTGTTTCTGATGCAACGTCCCTCGTTCGAAGCCCGGCGCGAAGCCGCCGAGCGACTGCGCGAGCTGTCGATGACCGTGGTGGCGCATTACGGAAGCCATGCCATCGAGGCCCTGGCGACACCCGACCAGGCGGAAGCGGCATCGCAGCTCGGCATCTTCTCGGCCCGGCTGAAGGGAGCGATGGGCCGCCAGCACCTCGAAAAGCTCGACCCCGACCAGCTGGCGATCGTCCGGCAGTGGAATACCCGATTCACCGGCAAGTACCGTAAGCTGACCAAGGATGCCCTTGGCGACGTCGGCAAGCCGTGGAATGGCGACGGCAAGAAAGAGCCGCTGCCCTACAGCGCCATCGGACCGGAAGACTTCCTGCGGCTCGTCGCCGACTACGAGAAGCGCAGCGGCGAGACCGTCCTCGGCCCGGAACCCCGCCCCCCGCGGGGCAAGGGAAGGCAGCGAGACCCGAAGCCGATGTCGCCGGACGAATTCGCCGACTTCGAACGGCGCCTTGCCGAGGTCTACAAGGACCGGACGCTCGCCTATCACCTCGCGCGCCTCGCCTTTCGCCTCGGCCCCTGGTCCTATCAGGGCATGCTCCGGCTTCCGCGGGACCTGATCGAAGAGATCCTGCGGCTTTTTTTTCTTGAAGCCGCCTGCTGGCGGATGACCGGCGAAATGTCGGTCGGCATCGTCTTCGTCGAGTCCTCAGCCTCCGGCGGGCCGAAGTTCGGCACCTCCGAGCGGAACGAAATCTGCCAGGAGATACTCGACGGGCATCGCTGGCTCACCGAGCAGCACCCCTCCGGCAACCTCTCCTGGGTCTACGATTTCCAGTTCATCAAGATCGACGTCGCCAACGGCTCGGGCGATCCCGACGAGCCCTACTGGCGCGACCCGGCGATGGGGAAGGTCACCTACCACGGCCAGACCTTCGACGCCGCCTGGAGCGGCATCGCCGATTATCGCGAGGCGATGCGAATCCGCAACCTTTCGTCCCACGCCATCGTCATCTTCGTCACGCCCTACGCCAACTCCTGGCACGCCTATGCCGGTGGCGGCCGCATCACGCTTGCCGACAAGGACAACTGGGGCGGTTGGGGACGCGGAACCATCGATGCGATCACCGCCCACGAGACCAGCCATCTCTTCGGTTCGGCGGACGAGTATACCGGCAGCGGGACGCCGTGTTCGAGCTGCGACACGACGCACGGATGCGACAACATCCCCAACGGAAATTGCGGCGCCTGCAGCCATCCGCATCAGGCCTGCATCATGGACGCCAATTCCCGCAGGCTCTGCGCCTACACGCGGGGTCAGATCGGCTGGTCGCATATCTTCGTCGAGACGACGACCGCCGACGAACTCTGGGCGGGCACCGACGACACCGTGTGGCTGGATATCGGCGATCGCGACTTTGTGCTCGATACCCCGGATCACGACGATCGCGAGCGCAACAACAAGGAAGGCTATGCGCTGTGGGCGCCCGGCGTGCAGCGGAGCGACATCAAGCGCATCCTTATCCGCAAGAGCCCGGACGGCTTTGCCGGCGGCTGGAAGCTGAAGGGGGCTCGCGTCTGGCACCGCGGTTCGCTGATCTGCGATGTCGACAACATCAACCGCTGGCTCGAGGACGATCACCGGGTCTGGGTCGGGTGCATCTCGGACCGGGCGATCGTTTCGAAGCTGCGGGTCGAGGTCAGCACCGCCAATGTGATGTGGGCGGGCACCGACGACGACGTGACCCTGACCCTTGCCGGACGAAACTGGGACCTCGACAACGAGGGTCACGACGATTTCGAGCGGGGAAACACCGACATCTTCGATCTCGATCCGGGCATCGGGCTCTACGAGTCGGATATTCACTCGGTCCGCATTCACAAATCGTCCGACGGCTTTGCCGGGGGCTGGAAGCTGAAGGGCGTCCGCGTCGTCGTCAACGGCCACGAGATCTACAACAAGCAGTCGATCAACAAATGGCTGGAGGACAACGACCGCACCTGGACCGACACGATCTGACCGGCAGCCCCATCGGGCCGCCGCGCTGATCTTTCGGATTGGCGATCGTCGCCGGGCCGGCGGCTAAAGGTGGTCGGCCTCGGTTTCCCCGCAGGAATAGCCGAGCAGCGACGTCGCGCCTTGCGCCAGATCAACGGCTCACGCGGCCGGCGGCGTCCAGTTGACCGCCCAGCGGCTGGTTTCGGGCACCGCGATGCCGGTGCCGTGCGGGTCGCGCCGCATCGACAGGAAATCCGGCAGGGCCGGGGCGACGGCCTCCGCCCACATCGCCTCGACATCGGCGAAGGAGGTGAGCCGCTTCGCCGGTGTGAGACGGTCGAATTCGGCGACGAGGTCCCCGGCCTTTTCCGCGAGGAAGGCGACCTGCCGCCCGACCATCGCCTGGCCGGCAAGGCGGTTCGCCTCATGGGCGTCCGGCCCCATGGCGAAATGCGGTCCGGGCGCGTCCCGCGCCGGCAGCCGCGAGATGTCGACCGCGGCCGGCTCCAGCGCCCAGAGCTGCGAGGTCTCGATCTTGCCGGCGTGATCGCCATGGATGTCGCCGTCGCCGTCGAAGCCGGCGGCGTCGGCCTCGAAGTCGGCCAGCGAATAGAGCCTTGCCCCGACATAGGGCTGGACGAGGTCGACCAGCGTCTTGAGGTCGCGATAGTTGACGCCGTAGTGGCCGGTCATCAGCACCACCGCCTTGAAGCCGAGCCGGTCGGCGATGCGCAGGTGCCAGCAGACCGTCCTGAAATGATGCCAGGGCGGCACCGCCGACAGCCAGTCGCGCTCGACCTCGCCGATCATGTCGAGGGCCCAGATCGCATAGTCGCCGATCTCGTGGATATGCCCGTAGTCGGGTGGCGCGACGATGCCGCCATGCCGCCGGGCGGTGAGGCAGGCAATGGCATGGGCCTTCAGTGCGTCGAGCCCGACCGCGTTCTGCGGCCCGTGCGGCTCGCAGAGGCCGTAGGTCTGGTAGAGCACCGGCCATTCGGCGAAGCGCCGCTCGAGCTGGTCGGGAAACATCCGCTCCCAGCGCACCTCGTCAAACACCGCCTCACCGCGTTCGTCGGTCATGTCGCACCCTCCCGAATAGGGGATTCCACCGGCCAATGCCGTCGCATCCGCGGTCATTCTAGGCGATGTCGACCGCCACGGGCGCATCATCTCCGGCAAGTGTGATAAGACACGGGTCGCTGCCTGGCCGCGAAGGCGGACCATCCAGCAACCGGAGGATACGACCTCTCGTGAGCGAGCGACCCGAAAAGCCCCAGGATCCGGACCGGCGCCGGACCGGCAATCCCTTCGCGGGGACGGGACACCTGCTGTCGCTGATCATGTCGGGACGCGCCTCGTCGCGGGCGGCCCTGGTCGAGGCGACGCAATTGTCGCGCGCGACCGTCGCCCAGCGGCTCTCCTACCTGTTCGATGCGGGCCTCGTCGCGGAAGCCGACGAGACCCTGCCGAGCGGCGGCCGGCCGGCCCGCGCGCTCAGGCTCAACACCGATTTCGGCGTCGTGCTTGCCGCCGATATCGGCGAGCACCAGGTCCGCGTCGCGGTGACCGATCTCCGGCCGTCCGTCATCACCCAGACGCTGACGCGCTTCGACCTGCGTCGCGGGCCGGTCGAGACCCTCGGCTTCATCGCCGACCAGGCCGAGGCGCTTCTCCGGCAGCTCCGCCAGCCGAAGGAAAAGGTGCTCGGCATCGGGCTTTCGCTGCCGGCGCCGGTCGATTTCGCCGCGGGACATGTCGTCGGGCCATCGATCATGACCGGCTGGGATGCCTTCGACATCCGGGGCTGGCTCGCCGCCCGGCTCGGCGTCGAGGCGGTCGCCGACAACGACGTCAACCTGCTCGCCCTCCATTACCATCACCTCGCCTGGCGCGACGTCGGCGACTTCTTCTTCGTCAAGGCGGGCACGGGCATCGGCAGCGGCGTCTATGCCGGCGGTGCGATCTACCGGGGCGCCGACGGGGCGAGCGGCGACATCGGCCACATCCAGCTCGGATCGGCGGACGGGCCGCTCTGCCGCTGCGGCAAGCTCGGCTGCGTCGAGGCGCGAGCCGCGGGCTGGGCGATTGCCCGCGACCTCAGGGCGCAGGGCATCGAGGCGCGGGACGCCAAGGACGTCCTGGCGCTGGTCGAGCAGAACCGGCCGGAGGCGGTGACGCTGGTCCGCCGCTCCGGCCAGGTCATCGGCGAGGCGATCGCCGACGTGGTCAGCATCCTCAATCCCCGCGTCGTCGCGGTCGGCGGAACCCTTGCCGGGACGAGCGACCACCTGCTGTCCGGCATCAGGGAGCTCGTCTACCAGCGCTGCCTGCCGCTGGCGACCCGCAAGCTGCAGATCACCCTGGTCCGCCCGCAGGAGCATGACGGCCTGCTCGGGGCGGCGCTGCTGACCATCGATTCCCGGCTCGCGCCAGAACAGGTCGACCGGATGCTGACGGCGCGGGCGGCGCAGGGTGTCGACCGGTCATCGGGCGACACGAGCAGAAGCCGGACGGCGACTTTTGCCTAAAAATAGACATTACTGAATCAGTATTTGCTTGATTCGAGACAGAAGTTTCGGCAAGTTAGGTCGGGCAAGCGCTCGCGGTTTGCCTAGGAGTCGCGTGCAACGAAACGTCGCCACCGAAGCGGGCCTCGGCCTCGCACCGGCCGGCGGCGACCCTTCGATCTTTGTCTGGGAGGAACCAGAAATGAAGAGAATGAAAAGCCTGAAATGGACCGCGGCCGGTGTCGCCCTCGCCCTCGTGGCGGGTATCGGCTCGGCGAGCGCCGATGACGTGCTCGTCGGCCTGATCACCAAGACCGACAACAACCCCTTCTTCGTCAAGATGCGCGAAGGCGCCTCGGCCAAGGCGAAGGAGATCGGTGTCGAGTTCCAGGCTTTCGCCGGCAAGTATGACGGCGACAACGACACCCAGGTCGCGGCGGTGGAGAACCTGATCGCCGCCGGCGCCAAGGGCATCCTGATCACGCCGAGCGA
>JAGRKY010000737.1:0-585 GCA_020442095.1 Bauldia sp. | reverse complement strand
TCAAGGCCGGCGAGCTGATCGGCGAATGGGCCGCGGGCACGCTCGGGCCGGAAGGCGTCGAGAATGCCAAGATCGCCTTCCTCGACGCGCTGGAGCAGCAGCCGACCGTCGACGCGATGCGCGACCAGGGCTTCATGAAGGGCTTCGGCATCGACATCAAGGATCCGAACCGCTACCTCGACGAGGACGACGCGCGGATCTGCGGCCATCAATACGGCCAGGGCGCCGAGGACGGCGGCCGCACCGGCATGGAGAACCTTCTCCAGAAATGCCCGGACATCAGCGTGGTCTACACGATCAACGAGCCGACCGCGGCCGGCGCCTGGGAAGCGCTCAAGGCCGTCGGCAAGGATGACGGCTCGGTTCTGGTGGTGTCGGTCGACGGCGGCTGCCCGGGCGTCAAGAATGTCGAGGCCGGCGTGATCGGCGCCACCTCGATGCAGTTCCCGCTGCTGATGGCCGCGCTGGGCGTCGAGGCGGTTGCCGAATATGCCAAGTCCGGCAAGAAGCCCGAGCCGAGCCCGGGCCTCGACTTCTTCAACACCGGCGTGACCCTGATCACCGACAAGCCGGTCGATGGCGTTC
>JAGRKY010000736.1 GCA_020442095.1 Bauldia sp. | reverse complement strand
ATGCCAACCTGCATCATGGTTCGGTTCCTCCCAGGAAAAAGCGTTTCAGGTCTTGATTTCGGATAGTCTGACCGGCCGGTTCTCGGCCATCGAGCGATAGCCGGCCTCGATCAGGGCGACGGTCCTGACATTGTCGGCGACGGTCAGCGCCGGCGGCTCGCCGGTCTTCACCGCATGCTGCAACTGTTCCATCACGCCGATGAAGGCCTGCGGGAACCACATCGTGTCCCAGGCCGGCGTCACCCATTTGCCGCCGGTCGTCTTGGTCGAGGCATAGGTCAGCGTCGAGGCGACGCCGGTCGGCCAGCCAATGGTTCCCTTGGCGACGCCTTCGGTGCCGTCGACCCGCCAGCTGATGTGCTGGTCGTCGTCATACTGGTCCTCGCGCGGCCCGTGCCAGACATCCTCCAGCGACAGCGCCAGCACGCCCGAGGGGAAGCGCAGCGTCGACACCGTTATCCCGTCGCTGTGCTGGAAGGCGGTCCGCGGGTCGGTCCGCGAGGTCGTGTAGATCTCGTCCGGATCGCCGAACAGGAAGCGCAACACGTCGAGGTGGTGGACGCTCATATTGGCCAGCGTCAGCCGGTCATAGTCCTCGAGGAAGGTCTGCCAGTGCGGGATCGCGTGCATGTCGATCTGGGCGAAGACCGGATCGCCGATCTCGCCGCGTTCGAGGATCTCCTTCAACACCCGCATCGACTGGTCGTAGCGCATGTTCTGGTTGACCGAGACGATCTTGCCGGCGGCCTTCGCTTCCTCGCGGATCGCGATCGCCTCGTCGAGGGTCAGCGACAGCGGCTTCTGCGCCAGGATCCCCTTGATATGCGGCTGTTTCAGCGCCAGCCGGATCAGGTCCGGCTGCTGGTCCGGCGGATAGGCGATGTCGAGGATCTCGATCTCGGGATCGGCGATCAGCGCCTCCGGCGTGTCATGGACCTTGGGGATGCCCCAGCGCTCGGCGACCTTGGCGGCATTGGCCTTCGTCCGCGACGCGATGGCGGCGACCGGAAACCCGCCTTCCTTGTAGGCGGCGAGATGGCACTCGGCCATGATCATGCCGGCGCCGATACAGCCGATCCTGAAGTCGCGGCTGCGAATCGGAGGATCGGGGGTGAAACCCATCGAATCCGCCATATGTCGTTCCTCCCTCTGGTTCCGGCCACCCGCCCCGCGGCACGCGGCCGGATGGGCCGATGCCGAAGGCTGTGCCGTTGTCGTTGATCGGGAAGGCCGCCCTACCCACCGGGCATTGCTTTGCCGGCAAAGAATGCGCCGGCCGCCGCCGCGCGAAACGCGGCGCGTGGGGTATTTCAGCTTCCTCCCCGGGCCTTTGAGCCCCCTTCTTTATCCTCGGAGCTTGATCAAAAATCCCTCATTCTGTCAACGCGATCGCCGGCAACCGTGATCCGGTTCCTCGCCGCCGGACAACCCCCGGACAACCCGACGTCAACAAAAATCCTTTACTTTCAGCGCAGTATCAAACAACACGACACACGCGCCTCGATTCCTGTCCGAAAGCTAGCGCTTTGACCGATACATCGCCAAGCAGGAAAATGATTGAAATTGATGTGTTTTTCGATTGAGGATTTGGAACAGGCCCGACAAGCGGCCACTGGGATGAAACGCGGGCCGGACGTGCGAGGGGGACGTTAGCCGAGATGGACGACCGCTTCATTCCGACACGGGCGACGATTGCCGAGGTGGCGCGAGCGGCCGGCGTCAGCACCGCGACCGTCGACCGGACGTTGAACAATCGCGCCGGCGTCAAGGCGCGGACCCGCGACCGTGTCCTCGATGCCGCTCAGCGCCTCGGCTATCTGCCGGAAAGCAGGACCGGCGGGCCGGACGACCCGGGCGTTGTCGACATCGACTTCCTTCTGCCTGGCGGCACCAACACCTTCCTCAAGATCCTGGCGCATCATCTCGGCGCCTTTGGCGAGAAGCGCCCGGACGAGGCCCGCATCCGGGTCCACCAGATCGAGGGTTTCAATCCCGATGCCCTCGCCGCGCGGCTCGTCGAGCTCAAGGCCACGTCCCGCGGCATCGGCGTCATCCCGCTCGACCATCCGACGGTGCGGGAGGCGATCCGCGACGTCGCCGCCGCCGGCGTCCCCGTCCTCGCCATGGTCTCCGACATCTCCAATGTCGCGCGGATCGGCTATGTCGGCATCGACAACCGCGCCGCGGGCCGGCTCGCCGGCCACCTCCTCGGGCGTTTCGTCCGGCCGGGCGGCCAGGAGGTCGCGCTCTTCGCCGGCAGCCTCAGCTATCGCGGTCACGAGGAGCGCGAGATGGGCTTTCGCCACATGCTGGCCGAGGAGCACCCCGGCCTGAAGGTGGTGGAGCTCCGCGAGATGCGCGACGACAGCGAGCGCGCCTATGCCGAGGCGAAGACCCTCCTCTCGACCTACAAGGACCTCGCCGGCATCTACAACATCGGCGGCGGCAACCGCGGCATCGCCCGCGCCCTTGAGGAAGCCGGCCGCGCCCGCGACGTCGTCTTCGTCTGCCACGAGCTCACCGAATTCACCCGGAGGCTCCTGATCGCCGGCGTCGTCGATGCTGTCATCGACCAGAACCCGCGCGTCGAGGCACGCGACGCCGTCGACTGGCTGATCCACGCCGCGCGCGGCAAGCCCGCCCCGGCCTACGCGCCGATCCGCATCCAGGCGATCTTCAAGGAGAACATCCCGCAGGTGTGAACCGGTCGGCCGCCAGCCCGTTCACACCGGTCGCGCGAATTGCGCGAAGGCCTCTTCCGTCGGCGTCGAGCTTGCGCCCGGCATCTGCGGCAGGGCGTAGGTCCCGCCCTCGACCACGATCGGCTCGACGAAGCAGTCCATGATCCAGGGGATGAATTCGAGCATGGTCGTCGCCGGATGCCAGGCGGCGAGGTGGACGTGGATCTGGCCCATGTCGCCGACATGCGGCACGACCGGCAGCCGCCGCGTATACGCGGCTTCCGCGACGGTGATGTATTCGCTGATGCCGCCGAGCCGCGTCACGTCGGGCTGGACGTAATGCACCGCGCCGGCGTCCATGAAGCTCGCGAAGGCGTCGGCGAAATAGAGCTGCTCGCCGAGCGCGATCGGGATCGAGGTCGCCCGCGCCAGCGCCGCATGGCCGGCGACGTCGTCATACCAGAGCGGCTCCTCGAACCAGAAGAGATCGAGCGGCGTCGCCCGTTCGCAGAAGCGCAGGCAGGTCGGCAGGTCCCACTTGCCGTTGCNNCGGCGATCGTCACCGCCGGGCCGACGGCGTCGCGGACCTTCGCGATCCGTTCGAGGTCGGTCATGATGTTGTCCGAGCCGACCTTCAGCTTCAGCCGCCGGTAGCCGTCGACCTCGACCGCCTTGAGGCTCCCCGCGACAAGCTGGTCGACCGGGATCGACAGCCAGCCGATGTCGGTGTTGTAGGCCTCGAGATCGGGTGACGTCGCGCCGCCAAGGAGCTTCCACAGCGGCATCCCGGCCGCCTTGGCCTTGAGGTCCCAGAGCGCGATGTCGACAGCGGCGAGCGCGAGCTGGGTGATGCCGGCGCGTCCGACCCACTGGAGCGCGGGGAAGCGGGCGAGCTTCCGCCACAGCCGGGTGATGTCGAGCGC
>JAGRKY010000735.1 GCA_020442095.1 Bauldia sp. | reverse complement strand
CCGGGCAGCCTCGAGCCGATCCAGCGTCCGACCTGAGGCGGCGCCACGGGGGCTGGGGCTCCTGAACCTGAACGAGAAGCAACGAGGACAGAAGCGTTCGCCTGCGGGCGAACCGAGAGGAGAGCAAGAAATGTCGACAATCAGGAAACTCACTGTCGCAACACTGGCCGGCGCGATGACCACGGCCATTGCCTCGCTCGCCGCGGCCCATACGTCCGGGCCTGACGAGACCAAGAAGATGATGGGCACCGGCGACTACGAGATGTGCTACGGCGTCGCCATGAAGGGCGACAATGACTGCGGCGGAAACGGCCATTCGTGCGCCGGCATGTCCACCGTCAACTACAGCGGCCAGGACTTCAAGCTGGTCGCCAAGGGCACCTGCACGTCGATGGAGAACCCGAACGGCGGCATGGGCACTCTCGAAGCCATGTAAGCTGCCTCCCACCGGAACCCCGGAGGCCGCCCTGGCGGCCCCCGGTCCTTCGGCGAATGGGAGGCTGCCCATCGCCAGGATTTCTGACAGGAACGCATTGTCGCCAGTCCGGGTGAACCGCAAATGGATTACGAACCCCCCCGATTTTCCGCGAGCGCCAGCATCCCGCGCCGTGTCGGCGTCGGCCTCAAGCCCGAGCATTACCGGGCGATCTTGGGCGATCTGCCCGACATTGGCTGGTTCGAGGTCCATGCCGAAAACTTCATGGGTGCCGGAGGGCCGCCGCATCGCTACCTGACCGCGATCCGCGAGCGCTATCCGCTGTCGCTTCATGGCGTCGGCCTGTCGATCGGCGCGGCGCGTCCTCTCGACCGCGACCACCTCCTGCGCCTGAAGGCGCTCAACGATCGCTACCAGCCCGGGCTGTTCTCGGAGCATCTCGCCTGGTCGACGCATGACAGCGTCTTCTTCAACGACCTGCTGCCGATTCCGTATGACAGGGAATCGGTCCGGCGGGTGTCCGACCACATCGACGAGGTCCAGGAGACCGTCGGGCGCCGGATGCTCCTGGAGAATCCCTCGACCTATGTCGCCTTCGTCGAGAGCACGATCGGCGAGATCGAATTCCTCACCGAGGTGGCGAAAAGGACCGGCTGCGGTCTCCTCCTCGACGTCAACAACGTTCACGTCTCCTGCACGAACCAGCGCTGGGACGCGAACGACTATATCGATCGCTTCCCGGTCGATCTCGTCGGAGAAATTCACATGGCGGGCTATGCGCCCGAGGAGGACGACAACGGCGATCCGCTGCTGATCGACGCGCATGACCGGCCGGCGGATCCGCAGGTGATCGTGCTCTATGAACGCGCCGTGGCGCGCGCCGGAGCGGTGCCGACCCTGGTCGAGTGGGACAATGACATTCCAGACTGGCCGACCCTGTTCGAAGAGGCGCGGCGGGTCGAGGCCGTGCTGCTCGGCGATGGCATGCGGGAGGAAGCCGATGTTGCGCTCGCTGTCTGACGTCCAGGCCGAGTTCGCGGCGGCGCTGCGCGATCCGACGATTCCGCCGCCGCGCGACGTCGTCGGTCCCGACGGCCGCCCGGCGCCACGGCGCTTCGCGGTCTATCGCAACAATGTCTTCGTCGCGCTCGGCAATGCACTGGCCGGCTCGTTCCCCGCGGTCGAGCGGATCGTCGGCGAGGACTTCTTCCGTGCAATGGCGCGCGCCTACATCATCGAGACGCCGCCGACCTCGCCGGTGCTGATGGACTACGGCGTCACCTTTCCGGATTTCATCGCCCGATTCGAGCCGGCATCGTCCCTGCCGTATCTCCCCGATGTCGCGCGCCTCGAGCGCGCCTGGCGCGAATCGTATCACGCCGCCGACAGGGAGCCGCTGGCGCCGGCGGTGCTCGCCGCGGTCCCGTCTGACGCGCTTCCGGATACCGGTTTCGTCTTCCACCCCTCGCTGCGGCTGGTTACGTCGCGTTTCCCCATCATCTCGATCTGGCGGATGAATGTCTCCGACGTTCCGCCATCGCCGGTTGACTTTTCACTCGGTGAGGATGCACTGATCGTCAGGCCGGATGCGGAGGTCGAGGTGCGAGTCGTGCCTCCCGGCGGCGCGGCGTTTGTCAACGCACTGGCGGCTGGCGAGACCCTGGGATCGGCGGCGGTGATCGGGGAAGATTCCGATTCACGATTCGATCTTTCGGGCAATCTCGCAGGGCTGATCGGTGCGGGTGCCATTGTGGATCTTCGACGCCAGTCGGAGCAATCGCCGTCATGACACATCGCGAGAACGCGCAAGCGGCGCATTCGTATTGGGCTGGCGGGGTTTATATGTTCGTTATTCAGGCAATTGCATCGCTGGCGCTGCGGTTCGCCCTGGCGCTGCCATTCTGGAAATCGGGATTGACGCGGTGGGAGGGCTTCCTCGAACTCCGTCCCGCGACGCTCTATTTCTACCAGGAAATCTACAAGCCGACGCTGTTCGGCAAGACCTATGCGATGCCTTACCCGGAGATCGCTGCCTGGCTGGCGAGTTTCGCGGAGATCATCCTGCCGGCGGCCCTGGTCATCGGCTTCGCGACGCGCCTCTCGGCCCTCGGCCTTCTGGCCATGACGCTGGTCATCTACACCACCTACCAGAGCCTCGGCGCGAGCCCCGGCCAGTGGCAGACCGAAACGCTGCCCTGGGCCGCGATGGCGCTCGGCCTGATCGCCTACGGGCCCGGGCGGCTCTCCGTCGACTACCTGATCTGGGATTCCTGGAAGCGGCGCTGATCGGGAATTCCGGTATCCGTCCGGCGGCCGATTCGGGGCAGTCATGATCTTCGCAAGCGACAACTGGTCGGGCGTCGACGACAGCATCGTCGAAGGGCTCGCCGAGCAGGCCCGCCTGACCAAGCCGGCCTATGGCGGCGATGCGCTGTCGAAGGCGGTCGAGGAGCGCTTCTGTGCGCTGTTCGAGCGGGACGTGGCGGTGTTCTTCGTCGGCACCGGCACCGCCGCCAATGTGCTGGGAATCGCGACCTATTGCCGGCCCGGCGGGATCGTCTTCGGGCATGCCCAGGCGCATATCAACGTCGACGAGGCGAATGCGCTGGAATTCCTTGCCGGCGTCAAGATCGTCGCGCTGGAGGGGGAGGGCGGCAAGCTCACCCCCGAGGGGCTGGCCGGCGCCATCGCGACCTATCCCGAGGGGGGCTTCCACCACGGCCAGCCGGTCGCGGTCAGCATCACCCAGGCGACCGAGCTCGGTCAGGCCTATCTGCCCGCCGAAGTCGCGGCGATCTCGTCCGTGGCGAAGGAGAGGGGGCTTGCCGTCCATATGGACGGCGCCCGTTTCGCGGGCGCAGTGGCCGGGCTCGGGGTCACGCCGGCCGAGGTGACGTGGAAGGCCGGCGTCGACGTCCTGTCCTTCGGCGGCACCAAGAATGGCTGCCTCGCCGCCGAAGCGGTCGTTTTCTTCAATCCCGCCGATGCGCGCGATTTCGGCTTCCTGCGCCAGCGGATCGGCCACGGCTTCTCGAAAGCCCGGTTCATCGCCGCGCAGTTCGCGCGCTATCTCGAAGGCGATCGCTGGCTGACGCTGGCCGGCCGTGCCAATGCGCAGGCGAGACGCCTGGCGGATGCGATCAGGGCGAGCGGCGAGGCCCGTCTGGCGCTGGAACCGGCTGCGAACGAAGTGCTCGCCGTGTTCCGGACCGGTCTGGACGAACGGCTCAAGGCTGCCGGCGCCGTCTATTACCCTTGGTCGAGCGCCGGCCTGCCGGCCGAATCGCTGCCGGGATCGGACGAGGTGCTGGTGCGACTGGTCACATCCTTCCAGACCAGCGATGCGGAAGTGGAGGAATTCTCGGCGCTGCTAGCCGCCGGCTGAGCGCCGCAAACGAAAAAGGGCGCCCCTTGGGGCGCCCTCCGATCGATGAAGTTCGCGCGGCTTACGCGGCGACCTTCGCCTCGACCTGCTTCTTGGCCTTGCCGTTGATCGCGATGGTCCGCGGCTTCATCGCCTCCGGAATCTCGCGTACGAGCTCGATATGGAGCAGCCCGTTCTCAAGCGAGGCGCCACGCACTTCGACGTGGTCGGCCAGCTGGAAGCGGCGCTCGAACGAGCGGGCGGCGATGCCGCGGTAGAGAACGTTGTTCTCGTCGCCCTCGGCCTGCTCCTTCTTCTCACCCTTGACGGTGAGAGTATTTTCCTTCGCCTCGATCGAGAGATCCTCCTCGCCGAAGCCGGCAACCGCCATCGTCACGCGATAGGCGTTCTCGCCGGTGCGTTCGATGTTGTAGGGCGGATAGCTCTGAGCGGTCGTGTCGAATTTGCCGACCGAATCGAGCATGCCGAGCACGCGGTCGAAGCCGACGGTCGAGCGATAGAGCGGGC
>JAGRKY010000073.1:299-2259 GCA_020442095.1 Bauldia sp. | reverse complement strand
TCAGCATCGGCAGGCGGACGAGCGGGTGGGTGTCCTTGCCGCCGGCCTCGATGAGCAGCACCTTGCGGTCCGGATCGGCCGACAGGCGGTTGGCGACGACGCAGCCGGCGGAGCCCGCGCCGATGACGATGTGATCGTAGGTTTCGGACGCCGCCATCGGAGCGGCTACCACGAGACCGGCGCGGCGCCCGTCGCACCGAGCATGCGGTTGGCGGCAAGGAACGGGTTTTCCAGCGCGAGCACCTCCGCCGCATAGGCCGGATGGGCGCGGAGGATACAGCCGACCTCTCCCGCGACCCCTTCCGCGATTCCCGCTTCGGCCAGAGCCGCCGCGGCCTGGTCGCCGAAGCCGATGAAGACGACCGGCCTGCCCCGGCCGGCGAGATGGCCGAGCACCCGCACCATCAGCGGCCGCCACAGCGGCAGGTGCCCCCGCACCTGGTGGGGATCGCCGGCCACCGCGAAGCGGCTCAGCGTGAAGGAGGAATTGAGGAGCAGCGCGCCGCTCGCCACCCAGCGATCGGCGATCGCATCGGCCGGTTCGAGCGCGATGCGACCGGCCTCGAGATCGGCCATCAGCCGCTCCCAGCCGGCGGTCGAGCCGACGTAGCCCACGTCGCCGGTCCGCGCCTCGGCGATCTGCTGCATGAAGGTGCGGACGCTGGTCGAGAACATCTTTTCCAGCTCCCGCCAGTTCGCGACATTGCCGGCCTCGAAGGCGCGGCCGGTGGCGAAGGCGGGACAGGGATAGGGGTCCTGGCCGAGGATGACGCAGCGCACGTCTTCCGGCGCGATGCCGTCGAAGGCGCGGAAGAGGTGGGCGCCCTTCGGCGCGCCGGGAAAGATCCTGCCCTTGCGCGGCGGGAAGACCGGCTCGCCGGCCTCGAGGACCAGCGCCGGATCGATGTCGGCGAAGCCCGGCTCGGTGTCGGCGACGACGGCACGCCATGCCGGGTCGAGATCGTCGCGCCAGCCGGCGAGGAATTCCCGCATCGCTTGGTCGAGCGCTGTTGCCATGGCCGTCATCTCCACCGACCGGGAGAGACTACGAAAAGTTGACGATAGCGTCAACTTTTTCGGAAATCGATCCTGACGGGAGCGTCAACTTTGCCATGGACACGGCAGGGCCCTTGCGCGACAGTCGCCGGCAGCAGCGCGGGGAGATGATGGCGGAACGATCTCGGGCAAGGCCGGCGGGCGGCACCAATACGCGGATCAGC
Source organism: Bauldia sp. (assembly GCA_020442095.1). The sequence continues at coordinate 1,039 of JAGRKY010000073.1, read as the reverse complement.
GCCCGCAATCGCAAGACGATCCTCGACGCCGCGATCAGGGTCTTCACCGAAAAGGGCTATGACGGCGCAAGCATCGCCGAGATCGCCGCCGCCTCCGGCCTGCCCAAGGCGAATATCTATTATTACTTCGGCTCGAAGGAGACGATCTACCGGACGCTGATCACCGAGGTGTTGAGCGAATGGGACAAGGCGCTGGCGGAGCTGACCGCCGATCGCGAGCCGGCCGAGGCGCTTGCCGCCTATATCCGCGCCAAGCTCGACTTCACCCGCCGCCACGCCGCCGAGTCGCGGATCTTCGCCAATGAGGCGGTCCATGGCGGCCGCTTCCTGAGCCGCGCCGACCGCGCCCATATGCGCGCGGTGACCGCCGAAAGGGTCGCGGTGCTCGAAGGCTGGATGGAGGCCGGCAGGATGGACCGGGTCGACCCGATCCATCTCTTCGTCATGCTGTGGGCGTCGACCCAGTATTACGCCGACTTCGAGATCCTCGCCCGCAACGCGCTCGGGCCGGGCAAGATCACCCCGGCCGATTATGACCAGGCCGCCGAGACCATCACCCGGATCGTTCTGAAGGGCTGCGGCCTCGCCGGCTGAGCGCGGCCGCACCCCGTTCCGAAACGCCTCAGGCGTTGGCCTTGAGGGTTTCTTCGGTGATCTCGATGTCGACCTCGAGCGGGCGGACGGGCTTGATGCCCTTCTTGGCGAGCACGTCGTGATAGGCCTTGACCGCCTCTTCCGGC
>JAGRKY010000073.1:0-238 GCA_020442095.1 Bauldia sp. | reverse complement strand
CCGAACAGCGCGACCCGGGCGCCGTAGCGCTCGGCCTGGCTGAGCAGCTCGAAGGTGTCGCGGGCGGTGCCGGCGGAGCCGCCGAGGATGCCGACGATCAGGTGGCCCGGATCGTAGGAGGCGAGCTCCTCCATGGCACGCGGGCCGTTATACTGGAGCTTGAGGAATTTCGGGAAATCGGCTTCGAGGACACCGGCCAGCGTCCGCACGATGTTGTCGTTGATGAAGGAGCCGATGT
>JAGRKY010000734.1 GCA_020442095.1 Bauldia sp. | reverse complement strand
GGCGCGAGGAAGACGAGGGTGAAGCGGCCCTTCTCGTTCTCGATCCGTCGCGTCTCCCGGAGGCCGAGAAGGTCGCGATAGAACTTGAGCGATTCGTCGAGATCCGTGACGCGGACCATGGTGTGCAGGTATTTCATCGGGAGTTCCTCCGAGAGTCTTGCGCGTTGCGGCGGCAGCATAAGGTCGCGGACGGCAAAGGCAAATTGCGACGGTAATCGGCGACCGTTGCACAGAGTACACAGGTTCGCGAAACAGTCCCATTTTGGGCTGGTCTCTCGTCAGACGGGTGTTATGCTCTAAACAGATTCGGCGAAGGCTGCGCCGATTTGCGGCATCGTGTAGGGGCACCACGTCAATATGGGGGCGAAGGTCTCACCCGGACTTCCTCTCGGCGTCGAGGCGGGCGAGGAACGTCCAGTTGAACTGGTCGAGGTTTCGGGCGTCATCAAGTGGTTCGACGCTTCGAAGGGATACGGCTTCATCATTCCCGATGATGGAGCACCCGATGTCCTCCTCCATGTCACCTGCCTGAGGCAGGACGGATTCCAGACAGCGCATGAGGGCGCGCGCATCGTCTGCGAGGCGGTGATGCGCGACAAGGGGATGCAGGCCTTCCACATCCTCAGCATGGACGAGTCGACGGCGGTGCGTCCGCCCCAGACGGTCGCGTCGCGGACGCATACGACGGTGACGCCGACCAGCGGCCTCGAGCGCGCGACGGTCAAGTGGTTCAACCGGGTGCGCGGCTACGGCTTCCTTACCCGGGGCGAGGGCACCGAGGACATCTTCGTCCATATGGAGACGCTGCGGCAGTATGGCCTTGCCGAGCTGCGGCCGGGACAGACGGTGCTGGTCCGCTACGGCGACGGCGCCAAGGGCCTGATGGCGGCGGAAGTGCTGCCGGATACGGGCAGCGGCGGACTGTCGTCGCACTAGCCTCCGCAACTCAGGATTTCAGAGTCGCATCATGGCGATACGCGAGCCTTCTCGCGTATCGATTCAGTTCGGCCGGCCGTGGATGGCGCGGGTGCTGAGCGACGCGAAGGCGGAGGCGAGCAGGAAGGTCGCGAAGCCCGCGGTGATCGCCCGGGTGCCGACCGACGGGATCAGGACGAAGGTCGTGACGATGATCCCGACGATGTTGCCGAAGGAGGAGATGGCGAAGAGCCCGCCCGATATCCGGCCGGCGTCGCTCGGCTCGCGCAGCAGCAAACGGACGGAGAGCGGCGAATACATGCCGAGGATGACGAGCGGCGGGAAGCAGACGACGAAGCCACTGGTGAAGAGGGCGGTGAATTCGCCGTCGATCCGGTTGATCAGGGCTTCGAGCCCGCCCTGCGACAGCCAGTAGACGAAGAAGAGATACGCCGAGGAGGCGAACTTGATGAGCGCGGCGAGGCCGAAGCCGGGGAAGCGGTCGGCGACGAAGCCGCCGAGGAAATAGCCGGCCATCAGCCCTCCGACGACGATCGAGATGATCGTCGCCCAGGTGTAGATGCCGCTGCCGAAGAGCGGCGTCAGGATGCGGCTCGCGACCATCTCGAAGCCGAGCGTGACGAAGCCGAGCGTCAGCACGTCGAGGACGACGAGGAAGGCGGCGCCGGGCCCGACGGCCAGCCGGCGATGGAGAGGGAGCGCAGTCGCTGTGGTCATGCGGCGGGGCCGGTCAGGTCTGTTTCTGGTTGTGGCGGTCGATCGCCTTCAGATACTCCACCGGGGCGAAGTCGTCGGTCAGCGGTTCGGCGGTGGCGTCGTAGTCCGGCTGGTAGCCGCGCGAGAGGATGTCGGTCAGGTCGTAGCGGAAGCCGTATTCGGCCTGGCGCTCGGCGGCGATCCGCTTGAGCTCTTCAGGATCGCGCTTCGGCCCGTTATAGGCAACGATGACGATGTTGCCGTTGCCGTTGTAGAAATCGAGATTGTCGAAGGCGGCGCCGATCGTCGCGACGGCGCTGTCGAAGAGCATCGTCGACGGCTCGAC
>JAGRKY010000733.1 GCA_020442095.1 Bauldia sp. | reverse complement strand
CGCGACAAGGACGGCTTCATCTATCCGGACAGCTATTGGCGGAAGCCCTTCTTCGGCGGATACAAGTTCGAGTCGGAGCCGGGCGTGGCCAACCTCGATGGCGCGATCTTCTTCTACTACATCGCCACCGGCGTCACCCCGGCGATGGCCGAGAAGATGGTCGGCGAGGGCTCGCAATATCCCTGGGCGGCGCTCGACTCCAACGGCGATCCCTTCGACGGCGGCAAGACCTACAAGCTGCACCTGCCGCCGAATATCCCGGTCAAGGATTTCTGGTCGACGATCGTCTACGACACCCAGACCCGCTCGATGCTCCAGACCGACCAGCAGTTCCCGAGCGTCAGCAGCCAGGACGAGGGCGTCAAGGTGAACGACGACGGCTCGGTCGATGTCTTCTTCGGGCCGAAGGCGCCGGAAGGCATGGAGCATAACTGGGTGCAGACCATTCCCGGCAAGGGCTGGTTCATGATCCTGAGGCTCTATGGTCCGCTCGAGCCGTGGTTCGACGGGACATGGCGGCCGGGCGAGATCACCCCGGTCTCCGGCTGATCCCCCCGGCCCCGGAAGCCACGAAATACGGAACGCCCCGCCATCGCGCGGGGCGTTTTGGTTGGCGCCGGTGTCTAGCGGAACTGGCCGAAATAGACCGAGCGCGACGGCAGCAGGTTGAAGTCGACCTCGCGGTCGCCGCACTTGCCGGGCATCAGCTGGCGGAGCTGCCAGCGCCCCGAGGCAAGGTGGGCGTTGTAGCCCGGCCAGGCGCGGGCATTGGCGAGCCAGCAATAGTCGGCGAGGCCGCGGTCGAGGATCGCGCTGCAGACCTGGCCGCTGCCATAAACGCCGACGCGATAGAGGTTGCCGCGCTGGTTGACGGTGCGCCGCACGTTGACGAAGTAGCGGATGATGTCGGCCATGTCCTTGTCGTTCGACCATGGCCCGTCGACGGCGAAGTAGATCGCGCTGCCGACCGGCTGGCCGACGTCATGGGCGAGCGTCAGCGCCCGGTCCGCGTCGGCTTCGCCGCGGCTGTGGTCGCGGAAGGTCGAGATGCGCTGCCCCCAGTGCTGGAAGACGACGAGGATATGGAAGCCGGCCTCGGAGATCTGCATCCGCTCCTCGAAGGTCAGCGTCTTGCCGGGCAGCGTCTCGTTCTTGTGGTCGAAATAGCGGATGATGGTGCGGACGCCGACCTCATGCATCTTCTTGAGGAAGGCCGCGGTCACCGGCGCCGAGGTATCGGCGGCCATCATGCCGCTGCCGCGATAGCAGTGGTCGGCCGACTCGTGCGAGCTCGAAGCCATCGCCTGGCCGGATACGGCCACGACAAGCGTCGCGGCGGTCAACAAAGAAAGCGCTCGGCGAAACACACCCTGTCCCCGCGGTCTCCTGGCGGCCTTTCGGTCCAATTTGCCGAAAATTACCGGGCGGCGGGTAACCGGCAGGTTAAGAATGCCGGTGCGGTCCTCCAGTGCCTTCGGTGACGCGATGGGTCGCAGGTGCCGGAGCCTATTTCAGATCGATCTCGCGGCGCAGCAGGTCGACCGCGGATTGGACGATGCGGAGTTCCGAAGCCGGCACCCCGGTGAAGGAACATTCCCAGTTGGCGCCGTCGGCCTCGCGTCGCGGGATGCGATAGACGTCCGGATAGATCGAGCTGGCGTCGCCCAGCACGAGCGTCCCGAGCTTTTCTTTCAGCCGCGCGACGATCTCGCCCCGGCTGAGCTCCAGTTTCGCCATCACCGCCTCCCTGCAGCAATGGCTCAAATTCTACCAATATCGTTTGACAGGGAAATGTCGCCGTTTCGCGGGCGACCGCGCCAGGCCTAGAGCCGCGCTTCGGTGATGCAGGGGCGCTTGTCGACCTTGGCCTTCTTGATTGCCCGCGACAGCGCCTTCACCCGGTCGTGGTCATCGAGCTTGCGGAGCTTCTTCTCCGCGCTCCTGGCGACGTCGAAATCCCCGTCCACCGGGCACCGGAACGACAATCCATCGAAGCCTTTCCGCTCGATCAGCTTCGCCTTGCTGCCGCAGACCGGACACCGCATCGGATCGCACTCGCACTGATGACTTCACGACGGCGTCCGATCCAGCCAACCGGCATCGGGCCTGAAACGACCGCATGCCGATTAGCGCCGAACTGCCTCCACCCGTCAAGCAGGATCGACCGGACCATTCGTCGCTGGCCGGGGATCGCCGGCGGCTCCGCGCGACATGCATCCCGGGCCGATTGCTTCTTTCCGCCTTGCCGGCCGGTCGACGGCTGACGGTTTGCCCTGTTGGGCTTTTTCCTTGGCCTGGCGCGCGCCGTGGCGCGCACGAACCTTACATGCTGAATTTCGGCGACGGGGACAAGATCGTGTTCAACGGCAAGAAAGCCCCGCACGACTTCTCCGAGCTCAAGCACTGCGTCGACTTCGACGACTGGCTGGTCTGACGCACGCACACCACCTTCCCCGGCCAGTCGAAATACCGGATCGTCATCGAGGCGCTGGAGCCCGCTGGCGCGGGCTTTCCATTCCCCGCTTCAGATCACGATGAAGTCGGTG
>JAGRKY010000732.1 GCA_020442095.1 Bauldia sp. | reverse complement strand
TCTCCTCGAGCCACAGGATGTCGTATGGCTCCAGCGCCCGGGCGATCCGGGTCGCCGAGGGCAGGTCCCAGCGGGCATGACCCTCGATGGCGATCGCCATCCGGTCGCCGACGGCGTTCCGGATATCCTCGACGATGGCGACGCCGCGCTTGAGGTCGTCGTTGGAGATGTGGTGGCCGAGCGTTCCGGCCGCGGTCACCGCGCCCCAGACCGTCACCTGCTCACGCTCCTTGCCCGGTCCGGCGAGCGTCGGGCCGAACTGGTCGAACGGCCAGATCTTCATCGCGGTGATGCCCTGACCGAGGAGATCCGCGGCGAGCTCGCCGGCCCTGCCGTTCTGCCAGGCGTCGAGGTCGGGGTATTTCCCGTAGCCGACGCAGGTATTGTAGAGCGGCACCCGGTCGCGGCTGCGGCCGCCGAGCATCGCGTAGATCGGCAGCCCGGCGATCTGGCCGAGCAGGTCCCACAGCGCCACGTCGACCGCCGAGATCGCCCGCATCTCGGAGCCCATCGCGCCGCAGAAATTCACCAGCGCGAACATGTTGCTCCAGTGGTTCTCGATGTCGCGCGGATCGCGGCCGATGAGCAGCGGCGCGAAGACGTCGTGGATGATCGCGGCGACGGCGCGCGGCAGATAATAGCTCTCGCCGAGGCCGGTCAGTCCGGTGTCGGTGTGGATGCGGACCCAGAGGTTGTTGGGCAGCGCCTGCCGCGCGGTGGCGTTCTGTTTCGCCCATTCCGCCTGCGGCAATGCCTCGAACCAGATGGTCTCGACCTTGGTGATTTTCATCGTTTCGTCCCTAGCCTTTGACTGCGCCGGCGGTCAGTCCGCGCAGGATGTGCCGCTGGATCGCGAGGTAGAAGAGGATGGGCAGGATGGAGAAGGTGACGCCGGCCGCCATCAGCACGAAGAGCGGCGTGTCGAGCTGGGTGATCAGCGTCGCGAGGCCGAGCGACCCGGTATAGAGGTTGCTCCGGGTGATCAGCGCCGAGGAGAAAAGGTATTCGTTCCACGAGAAGAAGAAGGCGACGACGCTGACCGCGACCAGTCCCGGCCGGGTCAGGGGCAGGACCACGCTGAACAGCGATTGCCAGTGGTTGCAGCCGTCGACCAGCGCCGCCTCGACCAGCTCGCGCGGGACCGCGTCGAAGGAGGCCTTGAGGATCCAGGTGCACAGCGGCACGACGAAGGCGGCATGGAGCAGCGCCAGCATCGTCAGGTTGTCGGTCCAGCCGAAGGTTCGGAACAGCGTCAGCTCCGGCGCAACGATCATCGCGCCCGGCATGATCTGGGTGAAGAGCAGGAACAGCCCCAGCATGTGGCGCCCGCGCCAGCGCAGGCGCGACAGCGCATAGGCCGCCGGCACGACCACCACCAGCGTCACGACCACGACGATCGCCGCGACATAGGTCGACATCAGCAGCCAGTCGACGATCGGCTTGTCCTCGAACAGCCGCGCGAAGTTCGACCATTCGAGGCCGCGGGGATAGAGCGACGGCGGCCAGTTCAGCGAATATTCGCCGGGCTGGATGGCGTTGAGCACCATCCAGTAGACGGGGAAGAAGACGATCAGGCAGACGATGAGGATCAGCGCCGCGCGAATGATCGCGCCGATCGCCGCGGCGCGGTCCGCCCTGGCGCGGGCCGATGCCCCGCTGTCGGCGAGCGCGCCGGCGCTCATGTCGCGTCACTCGTCAGGCGGCGCTGCACGGCGATGAAGGCCACCGTCGCGAACACCGCGAAAACCAGGCCGACGACCGCCATCGCGCTCGCATAGTTGAAATTGTAGAAGCGGAAGGCCTGCATGTAGATCGCCGGGGCGAGCGTCATCGTCGCGTCGACCGGGCCGCCGCCGGTGATCAGCCAGATCAGCGTGAACTGCTGCATCGAATAGATGAAGGCGAGCACGGCGAGCAGCGCGATGCTCGGCCGGATGCCCGGCAGCGTGACATGGATGAACTGGCGGAGCTTGCTCGCGCCGTCGAGCTTGGCCGCTTCGTAGAGCTCCTCCGGCACGGCCTGGAGGGCGGAGAGGAGCACCAGCGAATAGAAGGGGAATCCCTTCCACACCGTGACGAGGATGACGATCGCCATGGCCAGCGTCGGGTCGAGGGTCCATTGCGGATTCTCGGTGACCCCGGGCAGCATGCGGGCGAGCAGGTTGAAGACCCCGAAGGTCGGGTCGATCATGAAGATGAAGGTGATCGCGACCGGCACTTCCGGGATCGCCCAGGGGATGGTCAGCAGGCCGCGGACCGCGGCGCGGCCGCGAAACTGCCAGTTCATCAGCAAGGCGACGCCGAGCCCGGCGATCAGGATGATGATGTCGACCAGGGTCGTGAAGACCAGTGTCCGGAGCATGATCCGCCAGAAATCCGGATCGACCAGCATCTGGCTGAAATTGGAGAGGTCGAAGCCTTCCGGCCCCTCGACGCTTGCCGCGATCCCGCGGAAGATCGCATAGACGAGGAAGACGGCTTCGAGAACGAGAAGCGGCAGGATGAGCCAATAGGCGGAGCCATCGCCGGAAGCCTTGCGCCGAAACCGGCGCGCGGACCCGGCGGCGCTGGTCGCCGTCGCGGCAGAAGTCATCCTTCCTCCCCAGTGCCCCGGACGCGGGCTGACCGCGGTCCGGGAAACGGTCTGACCCCGCGCCACCGACCGGCGCGGGGCCTTGTCGCTTTTCGCAGGCCGCCTAGAGCTTGGCGGACAGCGCCTCGAGCTGCTTCTGCGCGGCGTCCATGGCGTCCTTGACCGAGCCGCCGGGCTGCAATGCCCGCTGGAAGTTCTGCATGATGATGCGGCCGAACTGATCGTCGACATAGGCGAAGTCGCCCATGACGTCGATGGGGGAGACCTGCTTGGCTTCCTGGAAGCCGGTCACCCAGGGCTTGTCGGCGAGGAACTTCTTGAAGCTCTCCGACTTCGCCGCGAGATCGTAGGGCGGGATGACGTAGAGATTCTGCTCCATCAGCGCCGCCATGTTGTCCGGCTCCATGGCGAACTTGATGAAGGCAAGTGCGCCGTCGAGATTCTTGCTCGTCTTCATCGCCATCAGCGGATGGATGCGGTCGAGCGAGCGCTTGCTCGGCCATGGCGGGGCGGCCGAAAGCAGGTCCGGATAGATGTCCGGATTGGTGGCGCGCAGCACCACCACCGTCGGATTGACACCCCACGCCTGGGCGACCCGGCCGTCGGCCGCGAGCTTCATGATCGCGCTCTGCGCCGTGCCTTGCGGAACGCCGGCCTCGTAGAGGGCCTTCCACAATTCCAGCCCCTTGATCGTCTCCGGCGAGTTGGCGAGCGGCGTCTTGCCCTGCGCCCACATGCCGTCATAGGGCAGGCAGAAATTCTGGAGCTGGAACCACCACTCGCCGCCGTCCGAGATGTTGTTGGTCAGCGCAATGCCGAACTGTTCGGGGCGGTGGGTCAGCTCCGCAGTGGTCTTGACCCAGCCGTCCTGGTCGGTCGCCGGCTCGAGGCCGGCCTTGGCGAACAGGGCCTTGTTGTAGACGAGCGCGAAATTCACGTCGATCGCCGACAGGCCGTAGAGCTTGCCGTCCTGACGGAGGAAGTCATGGCCGCCGCTCGGCGTGATGCCGAGGTCGGACACGACCGAATCCAGCGGCTCGGCCAGCTTGAATTTGCGGATCACCTGGGCGGCGAGATCGGGCATCGCCATCAGCACGTCGGCGTCGATGCCGCCGGCCTGGGCCTGGATCACGACGTTGGAGATATATTGCCCCGCCGGCCAGCCGGTCCATTCGACCATGTATTCCGTCTGGGACTGGTTGAACTTGTCGAAAAGGGCATTCCAGCCGTCCTTCTCGCCCGGCTGGAACTGCTCCCAGCTCATCACCTTCAGGACCTTGCGATCGGCGGCGCGGGCGCGTCGCCCGGTCAGCGAAGTCGCCAGTGCGCCGCTGCCCAGGGCGGCGGCGCCGGCAAGCAACTGGCGACGAGTCGGCTTCAGCGACTCGAGCGCCGTGGTGGCCGCGGCTTTCTGCGGTTCTGTCTTATCGGTCACGGTCTTCCTCCCTCAACGTTTCCCGGCGGATCTGCCGAAAGTGCGCGATGAACGGTTGCCTCGCCTACAGTTTATTGTTAACAATCCGAATCTAGAGAGCGGCAGTACCCGTGTCAAGCCGCCGGTGGATCAGTCCGAGGAAGGGGGCGCGCTATCCTTCGCCAGCATCGCCAGAAGGCGCTCATAGGCGCCGCCGATATGCTCTTCGATGGTGGCGGCCGCCAGCGCGGCATTGCGGCTGCGCACCGCGGCAAGCAGCCTGGCGTGGTCGCGATGCCAGCTGTCGAGATAGTCGTCCGGCAGTGCGTCGCGGAGCAGCAGGAAGACCATGACCTGCGAGCGGAGGCCCTCCCAGGCGCGATAGAGGCGCCGGTGATGGGATGCCCGGAACAGGGCGTCATGGAAGTCGATGTCGAATTCGGCGACCTTCTTTCGGGTGATCTTGTCGCGCGGAATCGACTTGAAAAGCGTGAGAATTGCTTCGAGCGGCGCGAGATCGGCCGGGGTCGCCTTCTCGCAGGCCTGTTCGACCGAAAGCCGCTCGAGCGCGGTCCGCAGGCTGTAGATCTCGGCGATGTCGTCGGGGGAGACCGTCGCGACGGTGGCGCCGCGGTGGGTTTCGTGGACGACCAGTCCCTCTTGCTGGAGCTTGAACAGGGCCTGCCGGATCGGGCCGCGGCTGACCTCCAGCATCTGGGCGAGATCGTCCTCGATCAGGCGCGTGCCGGCGGCGAGCCGGCCCGAAAGGATGGCTTCTCGAATGGCGTCGACGACGTCGTCCATCAGGACGCGACGCCTGCGGGGCTGGACCGGTTGGTCGATGAAGTCGTCGTGCATCGTCATTGTTTACAATTGACAATCGGGTTAGCCAAGCCCATCGAGTGCGAAAAATATACCGCAAGGGAGAGACAATGCGTATCCTGAAGGTCAATACCTACGCCCCCGACAGCCCGCTGTACCAGTCCTTCGGGTCGGACGTGACCTTCGACATCCACCGTTCGGGCTCGGAAGTCGGTCCGCCGCCCTCTCTCGAATCCTGCCGGCTCGCCGACGCGGTGATCAATTGCGCGGCCACGCTGCCGATCGGCGTCGACATCGAGGCCTTCGATCGCTGCCGCATCGTGGTGCGCGAAGGTGTCGGCTATGACAATCTCGATCTTGCCGCCTGGGGTGCCCGCGGTGTCCCGGTCTGCAACGTTCCCGATTACGGGACCAGCGAGGTCGCCGACCATGCCCTCGCCCTGACGCTCGCGCTCACCCGCGGCACCGGCACCTATGACGAGACGCTGCGCGGCGACCCGGTCGGCGAATGGACCTACAAGACGGCGCCGCTGGTCAGGCGCCTGCGCGGCGCGACCTTCGCCATTCTCGGCCTCGGGCGCATCGGCCTCGCCGCCGCGCGTCGCGCCGCCGGCTTCGACATGAAGGTGATCTTCTACGATCCCTATCTTTCCAACGGCGCCGAACTCGCCGTCGGCTATGAGCGGGTGCGTTCGCTCGAGGAGATCGTCGAGCGGGCGGACATCCTCTCGGTCCATACGCCGCTCACCGAGGAGACCCGCGGCCTGGTCGGCGAGAAGACCCTGCGTTTCGCCCGCCCGCACCTCATCGTCATCAACAGCGCGCGGGGACCGATCGTCGACCTCGATGCGCTCGCCGATGCGCTGCGCGAGGGCCGCATCGCCGGTGCCGGCCTCGACGTCCTGCCGCAGGAGCCGGCCGACATCCAGCACCCGCTGATCGCCGCCTGGAAGGCCGGCGAGCCGTGGGTGCGCAACCGGCTGGTCCTCACCCCCCACGCCGCCTTCTACAGCCCGTCGGCGCTGGAGGACATGCAGCGGAAGGCGATCGAGGTCTGTCTCGCCTATCTCAGGGATGGGACGCTGATGAACTGCGTCAACCAGGCCTATCTCGTCGATCGCCCGTAACCGCCCGGCAACCGTCTCACGCCGTATCAGGGGTGTCCGCATGCGTATCACCGAGATCGAGACCTTCTCCGTCGGGGCCGGCTGGAAGAACTGGCTGTTCGTCAGGGTCCATACCGACAGCGGCCTGCATGGCATCGGCGAAGGCACGCTGAACGGCTTCATCCAGACGACCGAGGCGGGGATACACGAGCTCAAGCATCTCGCCATCGGCCAGGATCCTCTGCAGGTCCGGGCGCTTGCCAAACGGATGCTCGACAGCGTCTCGCTCGATGGCGGGCATATCCACCGCACGGTCATCGCGGCGATCGAGGTCGCCTGCTGGGACATCCTCGGCAAGTCGCTCGGCGTGCCGGTCCACCAGCTCCTCGGCGGTCGGGTGCGTGACAGCGTGCTCGGCTATGCCAATGGCTGGTACCGCACCGAGCGATCGCCGGAAGCTTTCCTGGAAGCGGCTAAAACCGTTATTGCCAAAGGGTTTAAGGCCTTCAAGCTCGATCCCTTCGGCACCGCGCAGGGCTTCGTCTCCGAGGCCGAGCTGGCGCTCGCTGAAGACATCCTCACCGCCCTTCGCCGCAATCTCCCCGCCGATACCCTCATCCTCATCGACGTCCATGCCCGCTTCACCGAAGTCGAGGCGATCCGCGCGGCACAGCGGCTCGCCCACCTCAATCTCTACTGGTGGGAGGAACCGACAACCCGCGACCGCCAGGAAACTGTCCACCGGGTCGGCCATGCCAGCCCGATCCCGGTGGCGACCGGCGAGATGTACGACACCGTCGGCCAGTTCTTCACACTGGCGACAGGCGGCGGGGTTAATATCTTCCAGCCCGAGCCGATGTCGCTCGGCGGCATCGCCAACACCCTCGCCGTCGCCGATGTCGCGCTCGCCCATGGCAGCTACATCGCGCCCCACCAGAGCGGCGGCCCGGTGGCGACGGCAGTCTGCCTGCAACTCGCCGCCTGCGTCCCGAACTTCCTGATCCAGGAGCATTTCGATGCCTTCAACGATCCCTGGACGCGCGATCTGGTGACCTGGCATCCGTCGATCGACCCGGCGAACGGGCACCTTTCGCTGCCTGACGCGCCGGGGCTCGGCATCGATCTCAACGTCGAGGTGGCGAACGCCCATCCCTACGACCCCGCCGCCTATCTCAACATTTTCGAGGAAGGCTGGGAGCGACGCCTCGGCTCGCACCCGGGTGGGCGACAAAGGCTGGCGCCGTCAGACAAATTATAATATTATAATCTATGGGACCAGATGCCGGCGGAAGAACCGGCCGATACCGGGAGGGAAATGCGACATGGGGGTGCAGACCGTCGACGGACGTGACACGTCCGGGACGATAGGGCTGGGCGATCGACTCGTGCGGGTCTTCGCGGTCGGCGAGGTCGGGGTGCTCGCCGCGCTCGTCATCATCGTCGCCTTCTTCTACTTCCTTCAGCCTGCCTTCCTGTCCGAGCGCAACATCCGCGCGATCCTGACCGTCGTCTCCTTCGTCGGCATCATCGCGATCGGCCAGACCATCCTCCTGGTCAACGGCGAGTTCGACCTGTCGGTCGGTTCGGTGGCGGGACTGAGCGCGGTCGTCAGCGCGCAGTTGATGACGGCGGTCGCCCTGCCTGTCCCCGTCGCCATCCTCGGCGGCATGGTGGTCGGCGGCGGAGTCGGCCTGGTCAACGGTTTGGTCGTCGTCCGGCTTAAGATTCCGGCCTTCATCCAGACCCTCGGCATGCTGTTCATCGGCCAGGGGCTGATCCAGGTGGTGACCGGCGGTCACCCGGTCTATCCGCTACCGGAAAGCGTCAGCGCCGTCGGCTTCGCCAAGCCCTTCCTGGGCCTCGGCTGGAGCTTCGTCTTCTTCATCGTCGCCGCGGTCATCGCCGACTTCGTCCTCCGCCGCACGGTGATCGGGCGCAACATGTACGCGACCGGCGGCAACCAGGAAGTGGCGCGGCTCGTCGGTATCAATGTCGGCCTATACAAGATCTCCGCCTTCGTGCTGATCGGCGTCCTGGCGGCAATCGCCGGAATGTTCGTCATGGCCGACCTGGCGAGCGGCACGACATCGATCGGCAGCGGCTGGGAGCTCGCCGTGATCGCCGGCGTCGTGGTCGGCGGGGTCAGCCTGTTCGGCGGCGCCGGGACGATGGCTGGCGGCCTCTCCGGCATCCTCCTCCTCCAGATCGTGCAGAGCGGACTCGTCGTCATCGGCGTCAACTCGAACTGGCAGCAGATCGC
>JAGRKY010000731.1 GCA_020442095.1 Bauldia sp. | reverse complement strand
CCGGCCACAGCGTCTGGGGCATGCTCAACGCGCCGGCGACCGGCGAGGCGATGGCCGAGCTCATCCTCGACGGCGCGGCAACGACGATCGACATCTCCGCCTTCGACCCCGGTCGCGTCCCGCCTTTCGATGCCAGCCGGCTGCAGACGGGCACCCTGTAGCCGCTGTCGGTCAGCCTGCCGGCGTCGGCGCCGGGAAGGTCCAAGAGCCATCGAGGATTTCCGGCCGCGGTTCGTAGAGGCGGATCGCGTAGTTCCAGCCAGGCGTGATCGGGATGCAGTTCACACGTCCGTCCCCGCAGCCGCCGAAGTTGATCGTGTAGGAGCCGTCCGCGTTCGGCATCGCCGAGGTGTTGTTGTAGCTGTTCCGGCCGAGGTCGTTGGGCTCCAGATAGCCATCGGCGTTGTAGACGGTGATCGACCAGAACGCGTCCACCGGTACGTCCTTCACGGTGACCGTGTGGGGCGTCTCGCCGTCATTCTCGCCGACGCCTTCGATGATGGCGGTCGCCGTGCCGGCCGGTTGGCCCGCCCAGCCCGCCATGGTGCCGACCAGGTGGTCGATGGGGTCGACCTCGTCCTTGCGGCCGAAGGCGCGGGACGCATCGAAACCAACCGCGGCCGCCAGATCGCTCACGGCCTTCCGGGCCTCCGCCAGGCTCTCGAGGTCCCAGTCCGGCGCCTCGAACGGCCCGTCTCCGCCGCCGCTCAAGGCGATGCCATCCTGGGTGGCGTGCGCCGATGCGAGATCGTGCGGATCGGCGGCGTCAACGAAGGTGCGGAACAGGACGAAGGCGAAGCGCGTGCCGACCTCGTCCTCGGTCAGTTCGTAGGTTCCCGGCGACGACTCCACGAAACTGAAATGGTCCTGGTTGATCACCAGCATGGACTGAAAGCGGTCTCCGACCTCCGGCAGCGTGATCGTCGCCGGCTCGGCCAAATCCAGCACGACAGCGGAGTAAAGCGTGTCCTGGTTGGCGCGGATGATCGGTTGCGGTTCGTCGGCCGACACCAGCTCGCGCTCATGGACCAACTCGCCCAACCCGATCTTGTTGGCCGCCAGATTGGCCCGGAACATGGTGTCGGATTCGGCGCGCACGAGGTTCTGGATCGTAACCTCCTCGGACGATGCGGCCACCGGGGCGAGCAGGGCCAGAGCGGCCGCGATGCCGACGAGCATAGTATTCGTCACGGATTCCTCCCGTCTTTGTCTGCGCCTTCTCCGCTCGGAGAATGGGGAAGAATTTTGGGCATGCCTTGATGCAAATCAGTGTCCGCCATCGTCATGGCGGCATCATTGCGATTCGACGGACTTCGTCTTTGGTGCAAAATAGGTCCGACAAATAAGCATTTGTCATTGTATTAAGGGATGATCCGCCATCTGGCGGGAAAAGGCCAAACCGGGAGGCTTCCGATGGCGATTCGTGTCGAGCATATGGCCGCGGCCGCGGTTCTGATTTCTTGCCTGGCGGTCCAGGGAGGGGCATCGGCGCAGGATGTCGACACCGCCATGGATTCGGGAACCTTCGACAAGGCGACCGCCGAAAGGGCCTTTCCCGCCGGGCGGCCCTATTCGCCATGGGCGGGCCGCAACTTCCCGACCCGGCCGCTTTTCGGCGATACCCACCTCCACACGTCCTTCTCGATGGATGCCGGCGCGTTCGGCGCCCGGCTCGGGCCGCGCGACGCCTACCGCTTCGCCAAGGGCGAGGAGGTCATGGCGTCGTCGGGTCAGCCGGTGAAGCTGTCGCGACCCCTCGACTTCCTCGTCGTCGCCGACCATTCCGACAACATGGGCTTCTTCCCCGACCTGCTTGCCGGAAAGCCCGAAATCCTCGCCGACCCGACGGGACGGCGCTGGTACGACATGGTCCAGTCGGGCGACGGCGCCACCGCGGCGCTCGAGATCATCAGCGCCTTCTCGCAGGACAAGTTCCCGCCGGCGCTGCTCTACACCCCGGATTCGCGCGCCTATAAATCGGCATGGGACGAGACGATCGACGCCGCCGAGGAGGCCAACGAACCCGGCCGGTTCACCGCCTTCATCGGCTACGAATGGACCTCGAATACCGGCGGCAACAACCTCCATCGCAACGTGATCTTCCGCGACAACGCGGACAAGGCCGACCAGGTGGTGCCCTATACGGTCTATCCGCCCGGCAGCGACAACCCCCGCGACCTGTGGAAATGGATGGATGCCTACGAGGCCAAGACCGGCGGCAACGTCCTGGCGATCGCCCATAACGGCAACCTGTCGAACGGCCGCATGTTCCCGATGATCGAGCCGGGCACCGACAAGCCGCTCGACCGGGAATACGCGGAGACCCGGGCCAAGTGGGAGCGGCTCTACGAGGCGACCCAGATCAAGGGCGACGGCGAGACCCATCCCTTCCTGTCGCCGAATGACGAGTTCGCCGACTTCGAGACCTGGGACAAGGGCAACCTCGACCTCAGCGTCAAGAAGACGCCGGAGATGCTCCAGTACGAATATGCCCGCGAGGCGCTCAAGAACGGCCTGAAGCTCGAGGCCGGGCTCGGCGTCAATCCCTACAAGTTCGGCATGATCGGCTCGACCGACGCCCATACCGGCCTCGCCGCCGTCGCCGAGGACAATTACTTCGGCAAGACGTCGGCCATGGAGCCCAATCCCGAGCGGCTGACGAAGCCCTTCGTCGAGAGCAAGAACGGGACGATCTTCGAGTGGGAGACCTCGGGTTCCGGCTACGCCGCGGTCTGGGCGAAGGAGAATACCCGGCAGGCGATCTTCGACGCCATGGAGCGTCGGGAGACCTACGCGACGACCGGGCCGCGGATGGTGGTCTGGCTCTTCGGCGGGTTCGACTTCACCGCCGATGACGCCAATACCCGCACCCCGGCCATCACCGGCTACACCAAGGGCGTGCCGATGGGCGGCGACCTTCGCGACGCGCCGGACGGCAAGGCGCCGAGTTTCCTGGTCGCAGCGCTCAAGGACCCGATCGGCGCCAACCTCGATCGCTACCAGATCGTCAAGG
>JAGRKY010000730.1 GCA_020442095.1 Bauldia sp. | reverse complement strand
CGGACCGCTTCGAGGACCTGATCGCGCTGGTCGCGCTCTACCGCCCGGGGCCGATGGCGAATATCCCGAGCTATTGCGCCCGCAAGCTCGGCAAGGAGCGGGTCGAATACCTGCATCCCAAGCTCGAGCCGATCCTCGCGCCGACCTACGGGATCATCACCTATCAGGAGCAGGTCCAGCAGATCGCGCGGGTGCTCGCCGGCTATACGCTGGCCGAGGCCGATCTGCTGCGCCGCGCCATGGGCAAGAAGATCAAGGCGGAGATGGACGCCCAGCGCGGCCGATTCCTCGAGGGCGCGACGGAACGCGGCCTCGATCGCGGCCTTGCCAACACGATCTTCGACGCCTGCGCCAAGTTCGCCGAATACGGCTTCAACAAGTCGCATTCGGCGCCCTATGCCTTCATCACCTACCAGACCGCATATCTCAAGGCGAACTACCCGGCGGAGTTCCTCGCCGCCTCGATGACCCTCGACACCGGCAACACCGACAAGATCGCCGAATTCCGCCGCGAGGCGATCCGCCTCGGGATCACCGTCGAGGCGCCCTCGGTCAACCGCTCGGGCGTCGAATTCGCGGTCGAGGGCGGCCGCATCCTCTATTCGCTCTGCGCGATCAAGGGGGTGGGGGCCCAGGCGGTCCAGCATCTGGTCGAGGCGCGCGCCGCCGGGCCGTTCGGGGACCTCGCGGATTTCGCCGGCCGCATCAACCCGAAGCTCTTCAACAAGCGGACGCTGGAAAGCCTGGTGGCGGCCGGCGCCTTCGACGAGATCGAGCCCGACCGGGCGCGGGTCTTCGCCGGGGTCGACCGGATCCTCGGGCTCGCGACGCGGCGGCAGGACAGCGCCGCGGTCGGCCAGGCCGAGCTGTTCGGCGGCGGCGGGGCGGAGGCCGAGCCGGTCGTGCTGCCGGTCACCGAGCCGTGGGTCGCATCCGAGAAGCTGCAGCGCGAGCACGACGCCGTCGGCTTCTATCTCTCGGCCCATCCGCTCGACGAATACCGGCCGGTGCTGGAGCGGATGCGGGTGCAGACCTGGGCGGAATTCGCCGAGTCGGTCCATCGCGGCGCGACCGCCGGACGGCTCGCCGGCACCGTCACCGCCAAGCAGGAACGGCGGACCCGCACCGGCAACCGCATGGGCGTGGTGCAGCTCTCCGACCCGACCGGCGCCTACGAGGCGGTGATCTTCTCGGAGAATCTCGCCCAGTACCGGGAGCTACTGGAGCCGGGCCGCTCGGTCGTCGTCCTGGTGGGCGCGGAGGATCGGCCGGAAGGCATCAACATCCAGATCCAGTCCGTTGAACCGCTTGATAAATTTGTTTCCGGCCTGAAGCAGATCCGGGTCTTCCTGCGCGACGAGGCGCCGCTCGCCAGCGTCCAGCGCCACCTTGCGCCGACCGGCGATGGCGCGGTCAGCCTGATCCTCCTGCTGGAGGAAGGGCGCCGCGAGATCGAGGTGAACCTGCCCGGCCGCTACGCGGTCTCGCCCCAGATCGCCAGCGCGCTCCGCGCAGTGAACGGCGTCGAGGAAGTCGAACTGGTCTAGCGCCGGTAGGGGCTCGCGAATCGGCTTTCCCCATGAAATCCGATAGATCGGCGGCGATTCTCACGCGCTGATGTCGATCACGATTCCGTGATCGATCGCGGAAGGAAATGTATCAGAGGCTGGCGAGCGGCCGGCCCCGGGCCGCGGTTCCCCGCCGCAACCCGCGCCCGTTCTCCGGCGACGCCGGTGGCCGGCCGCGACAGGTCGATACACTTTTGGGACAATTGAAGGGGACCGGTTTGGCCCCGGCACATTACGGAGATGCGAAAAAGCCCGGATTGCCCCACATGGTTTCGCGACAAGGAGAAACCGATGGACATGAAGGCCGACCGACCGGATATCGCGAGCGTGCTTCAGGCGTCGAAGCCGAAGCGCCGGATCGGCCGCTGGCTGCTCTGGCTGCTGGTCATCCTGCTGGTCGCGGGTGGCGGCTGGTATTACTGGTCAAGCAGCGACGCGCGCACGGCCACGACCTATACGACGGAGCCCGTCACCGTCGGCGACATGACCATAACCGTCACGGCGACCGGAACGGTAGAGCCGACCAATACGGTGGAACTCTCCAGCGAATTGTCGGGAACGATCGGCTCGGTCGATGCCGACTTCAATGACGTGGTGAAGAAGGGCGACGCTCTTGCCAAGCTGAAGAGCGATCAGCTCGAGGCTACCGTCGCGCTCGCCAAGGCAACGCTCGAGGCGCGCAAGGCGGACGTCCAGGAAGCCGGAGTGACCGTCACCGAGAAGGCCGCCGCCCTCAAGCGCGCCGGGGAACTCCTGTCCCGCAACATCAACTCGACGGAAACCTACGAGACCGCGAAGGCTGCCAGCGACCGCGCCGAGGCTGCCCTGGCCGCCGCCAAGGCCAATCTCGATATCGCCCAGGCCAATCTCGATATCGCGCAATCGAACCTCGACAAGGCCTGCATCTGCGCGCCGATCGACGGCGTGGTGCTCGACCGCGACGTCGAGATCGGCCAGACGGTCGCGGCATCGCTCCAGGCGCCGGTTCTCTTCACATTGGCCGAGAACCTCACCGAGATGCAGCTGCAGGTGGACATCGACGAAGCCGATGTCGGCCAGATCGAGCCCGGCGAAGCCGCCGAATTCACTGTCGAGGCTTTCGCCGACCGGCGCTTTCCGGCGACGATATCGCAGCTTCGCCTGTCCCCGGAAACCGTCGAGGGCGTCGTCACCTACAAGGCGATCCTGAGCGTCGACAACAACGAGCTGCTGTTGCGGCCGGGGATGACGGCGACGGCCGAGATCACCGTCCAGTCGATCAAGGACACCCCGATGGTGCCGAACGCCGCCCTGCGCTTCACGCCGCCCGCGACGGGGGAGGTGGAAGAGGAATCGGGAGGCAGGGGCGCCGGCCTGCTCGGTATGCTGATGCCGCGGCGACCCGGCAGCGAGACCCAGCCGACGATGGCCCAGCCCGACAGCGTCGACGGTCGTCGCACGGTGTGGGTGCTGCGGGACGGCGAGCCGGTCTCCGTCTCCGTCAAGGTCGGGGCGAGCGACGGCAACCATACGGCAGTGCTAGACGGCGACCTTGCGGCCGGCGATCGGGTCATCGTCTCGGCCAAGACCGGATCGTGAGCCGCGTCGGAGAGACCAGATGACCGATTCCGGCCAGCCCCTGATCGTCTTTCGCGGCGTGACCAAGATCTACGGCGCGGGCGATGCCGAGGT
>JAGRKY010000729.1:195-2079 GCA_020442095.1 Bauldia sp. | reverse complement strand
CCGAGTACGACGCCAACAAGGCGCTGATCGACAAGGGCAATGCGCCCAAGAACCAGCTCCCCGCGCTCGAGGCCGCGGTCGCCTCGGCCAAGGCGGTGCTCGCCACCGCCGAGGCGGAAGCCGACAAGTCGATGATCCGCTCGCCGATCGACGGCATCATCGACACCCTCCCCGTCCAGCTCGGCCAGGCGATCCAGCCAGGCCAGGAGATCGCCACCGTGCTCGATCCCGACCCGATGCTCGCCGTCGGCTCGGTCAGCGAGCGCGGCCGCAGCGCCGTGAAGCTCGGCCAGGCCGTCGAGGTCCGCTTCATCGACGGCTCGCGCCGCGAGGGCAAGATCTCCTACATCGGCGTCAGCGCCTCGAAGACCACCCGCACCTATCCGGTCGAATCGAAGATCGCCAATCCGAAGGCCGAGATCGGCGACGGCGTCACTTGCGAAATGGTCGTGACCACCGATCCGATCGAGGCGGTTTCCGTGCCGCGCTCCGCCCTCGTCTTCTCAGACGCCGGCGACCTTGGCGTCCGCGTCGTCGACGACGGCAGTCGCGCCCGCTTCGTGGCGGTGCAGATCATCGACGACGGCATATCCACCGTCTGGCTGACCGGCATCGACGAACCGACGCGGGTGATCGTCGTCGGTCAGGATTTCGTCAAGGACGGCGACGAGGTCGACGCCGTGACGATCGCCGCGACGGATGACGCGGGGCCGCCCGCATGAGGCGGATCGTCGATTTTGCCATCAGCCACGCCAGGCTGACGATCGCGATCCTGATCTTCCTCCTGGTCGCGGGGGCCGCGTCCTATTCGACCATCCCGAAGGAGGCGAATCCGGACGTCACGATCCCGATCATCTACGTCCAGCTCTCGCAATCGGGCATCTCGCCCGAAGACGCCGAGCGGCTTCTCGTCCGGCCGGTCGAGACCGGCCTGAAGGCCGTCGCCAACGTCAAGGAGATGCGCTCCTCGGCCTTCGAGGGCGGCGGCTTCGTCCTTCTCGAATTCGAGGCGGGCTTCGATTCCGACGTCGCCCTCCAGGATGTCCGCGCCAAGGTCGACGACGCCAAGGCCGATCTCCCGTCCGACGCCAACGAGCCGATCGTCCGCGAGGTCAATCTCAGCCTCTTCCCGGTGATCGTCGTCGCGCTCGCCGGCGACCTCTCCGAACGCGCCCTCGGCGAGATCGCGCGGAACGCCCAGGACGCCATCGAGCAGGTACCGGGCGTGCTTTCCGCCGATCTCAAGGGGACGCGGGACGAAGTCGTCGAGATCATCGCCGAGCCGATGCTCCTGAAGAGCTACGGCGTCTCCATTGCCCAGTTCGCCGCGGCCGCCGCACAGGGCAACAGCCTCGTCGCGGCCGGCGCGATCGAAGGCCCGCAGGGCCGCTTCGCGGTCAAGGTGCCGGCGCTGATCGAGTCGCCGGAAGACGTCCTCAACATCCCGGTCGCCGCGTCGAACGCCGCGGCGGTGACGCTGGGCGACGTCGCCGCCATCAAGCCGACCTTCAAGGACGCCACGTCGATCACCCGCGTCGACGGCAAGCCGGCGGTCACCATCGAGATCTCCAAGCGCGCCGGCGCCAACCTCATCGCCGTCGTCGACGAGGTCAAGGCGACGGTCGAGAAGCTGAAATCCACCTGGCCGGAGGCTGTCCAGGTCCAGTTCCTGCAGGATCAGTCGGTGTTCATCAAGGACATGCTGACCGAGCTGCAGAACAGCGTCGTCACCGCCGTCATCCTCGTCGCCGTCATCATCCTCTTCTTCCTCGGCGGCCGCGCCTCGATCTTCATCGGCATCGCCATCCCCTTCTCCTTCCTGGTCGGCATCCTCGGCCTCAACATGGCGGGGCTGACCCTCAACATCGTCGTGCTGTTCAGCCT
>JAGRKY010000729.1:0-190 GCA_020442095.1 Bauldia sp. | reverse complement strand
GTCGGCATGCTGGTCGACGACGCGATCATCGTTTCGGAATTCGCCGAGCGGCGAATGAGCGAGGGGATGAAGCCGCGCGAGGCCTATGCCTTCGCCGCAAGCCGCATGACCGGCCCGGTGGTCGCGGCGACGCTGACCCGTATCGCCGCCTTCTCGCCCCTGCTCTTCTGGCCGGGCATCGTCGGCCAGT
>JAGRKY010000728.1 GCA_020442095.1 Bauldia sp. | reverse complement strand
GGCGTCTGCAGCATCGAGCGGGTCTGGTTGTCGTAGAGCGTGAACGACCAGAAGGCGGCGGCCGGGATGTCCTTGGGCAGCGTCACCTTGTAGGTCCTGGCGCCGTCGAACGGGTTGCCGTCGGCGTCGAGGAAGCCCATCAGATACTGCGAGCCGACCCCCGGAATGCGCATGATCATGCCCGGCGAGTCGAGCGTGTAGCCGTAGTAGAAGGCCGCGCGCGAATCGAGGGTACGGGCGCCGGTCGGCGGCAGCGGCTTGAACATGCCATCTTCGAAGAGCGGCGGCGGGGTCTCGAAGAAGGCGCCACCCTGCCAGAGCATGCTGCCCCACTGCGACCCGTCATAATAGGCCCAGTCCGGATGCTGCATCGCGTAGCGCCAGTTGAGCGCCCGGCCGGTCGCCTGGCCGAAGGCGGCGGCGTCGGACAGGATCTTCTTCATCCGGTCGTCCGGCTTGAACGGCTTGCCGTGAACGATGCCGATCGCGGCGAGCTGCCCGGCCAGTTCGACATCGTAGCTTGTCGCCGGCTGGCTCTGGACCGCCTCGTTGATCAGCTCGAAGAAGTGGTAGTCGCTGGGCGGGATCGTGTTGAACGACAGGCCCGTGCCTTCGATGAACTTCATCTCCGGAATCTTCGGTTCGCCGGCGATGCGAACCGTTCCGTCGAGGGCCTGGGCGATGCTCGAGCCGTAGGCGCCCGGCTGATAGGGATAGATCTTGAGGTTCTTCTTGATGTTCTCGACCGCCGGCGCCGGGTCGTTGTCGACGAGATAGGCGCGTGCCGCGTACATCGCGAAATTGGTCTTGGAGTGGCCGATGAAGTAGCCACCCTCGGGCAGCGGTCCGTCATAGTCCGGGCCGACAATCAGGTACTTGCCGCCGAGCCCGCGGTCGGGCCCCGGGCCGCCGATGTCGATGATCCACGAGAACCACATGTCGTTGATCGTGCCGACGGCGTTCGACGGTTGCTCGATCACCACCGGACCTTTGCTGAGGTCGAGCCCCGACAGGTAGTAGATCGTGTCCGCGTTCGCCGTCAGGAACAGCGAGTTCGAATCCATCAGCTTGGAGAAGATGACGACGTCGCCCGGATTGGCCCCGATGCTTTCGAAGCCCTTGACGATCGCCAGCGCCGAGGCGCCGCGGAAGCTGTTGTTGTAGGCGTTGAGCGCGCGGGTGAAATCCAGCGTGTCGTAGACCTTGCTGGCGGTTTCCTTGCTGGGCACCCCGTCCTTGAACTCGAGCGTGCCCGAGCCCGTTTCGATCTTGTCGGGCGCGCCGAGCGACTGGAGCATTTCCTCGGAAACCTCGGCCGACGCGTCGCTCACGACACCTGCGGCAAGGATCGAGGCGGCGCAGGTCAGTCTGGCAATAAAACGCATTCCCTATCTCCCTTGTCTTCGGAAATCAGGATGCCTGTCGGGGACGCGGAATCCAATACCATGCGCCCCGGCTATGGCCGGGACGCACAGGATCGTCGAGTGTCGGGCGTCAGCAGTAGTAGACGCCGACCGCGCAACGGCGCACCGTCCGCCTCGCGACGCCGGCGACGCTGACCGGGGTCAGCGGCCGGCCGATGATCGCCTCGGCGGTCGAGATCGGGCTGTAGACGCCCGGGATCGACAGGCGTGCGCCGAGTTCGAGGCCGCCCACCGCGACCGCGATGGCGATCGCCCCGACAGCCAGTTTCTTCGTGAAGGTCATCATTTGTCTCCGGGCGTATACTGTTCGGGAAGCTCGTCGAGGTCGGGCAGGTTGCTCACGTCGACTTCCTTGGCGTCCGTGGTGTTCTTGAACGCGAAGTCGGTGGCGCCGACGGCGTCACCCGTCTTCCAGTCCGAAATCTCGACCGTGTATTGCGGCGCGGCCGGCAGGTCCTTGCTGGCGATCCGGTAGCGGCAGGGATACGGCTCGTCGCCGGCTGCGATCCAGATCTGCCAATCGACATCAGGCGTCCGGAAGGCGAAGTGGTTGCACTCGACTCCGTTGATCACGCCGCTGCCGAGGTCCTTCACGTCGGTGACGTCGGCCATCAGCGTGTCATAGGCGTCGGCGGTCAGCAGGTCGGCGCCGGGGATCGGCCGCCGGTAGGTGTCCCGCAGCGTGTCGATGAGGTCGTCGACCGTCCCGGGCGCGTCGGCCTGAGCGTAGACATTGGCCGACTTGCCGAACAGGGTGATTGTCTTGCCGTCAAAGACGAACTCGACATCGGCGAAGCCGCCCTTGCGCGTCGCCATGACCTTGTCGGGCCTGCTGATCGTCATCATGCCGGAACTGGCAAAGGCGAGTTTCTGGCCTTCGCTGGTTACGACCTCGAGATCGCTGTTGAAGTCGAACGAAAACGTCTTCAGCGACGCCAGGTAATCTGACATCGCCTTCAGCAGGTTCTTGGCGTCGGTCTCGTCGGCGCCGGCAACACCGGCGGACGCGATTCCCAATGACGCAGCCAGGAGGCTGGCATAGACCCCGCGC
Organism: Bauldia sp.; assembly: GCA_020442095.1. Next base: position 485 of record JAGRKY010000728.1, on the reverse strand, counting down.
GCGAGTCTTCCTCGTACGCTTCGCATCGTTGTTTCCCTTTGGTTTTCGGCAAACACCACTGGCTCACGCCTCCCGATGCCGGCGCAGGATTGCGATCGGCACCACTGTGTTCGCCCGGTTGTGTAACTCCACGAAAACAAACTTATCCCGGGCCGGAACCGACGGCTAGTAGCTTCGGGTAACCTCCATGCAAAAGCAGGTTTGATCGCCGCACCGGCATGTCCCGGCGTGTCCCCGCCACCCCGCGCGAGCGCCCGCCGCGCCGGCGACCACCGGCCACGTAGCGACGCGTAGCCTACATTTATCCGGCCTTGCGACGCCGTTATGACGGTCAGGTTCATGCGCTTGAGTCGCGTGAATCGGATGAGACGGCGGCCGCATTGGCGGCGAGGGCCATCGAACTTGTGCGTCGATGCGACATCGCGTTGCAATTTTGCATCTGCGGCATGCGAAATGGCTCAGCCGCCGGTCGATCGACGAATGTC
>JAGRKY010000727.1 GCA_020442095.1 Bauldia sp. | reverse complement strand
ACATGTCCTGGAGCATGTTCGCGGCCGTCGCCGGGTCTTTCTCCGCGATCTCGAAATCGAAGACCTTGCCCTGGCGAACATTCGAGACGCCGGCGAAGCCGAGCGAGGAGAGGGCGCCTTCGATCGCTTTGCCTTGCGGATCGAGGACGCCACCCTTGAGGGTCACGGTCACGCGGGCTTTCAACGGTCGCGAGGCCTTCTCTACTGGACGAGGACGGGACCGCCGCCTTTCGGGCGCTCCTGCTCGACGAGGATGCCGAGCCGGCGGGCGACCTCGGTATAGGCCTCGACCAGGCCACCCATGTCGCGACGGAAACGGTCTTTGTCGAGCTTGTCCTTGGTCTGGACGTCCCAGAGCCGGCAGGAATCCGGAGAAATCTCGTCGGCCACGACGATCCGCATCATGTCGTTTTCCCAGAGCCGGCCGCACTCCATCTTGAAGTCGACGAGCTGGATGCCGGCGCCGAGGAAAAGCCCGGCCAGGAAGTCGTTGACCCGGATGGCGAGCGCCATGATGTCGTCGATCTCCTGGGGCGTCGCCCAGCCGAAGGCAGTGATATGCTCTTCGGTGACCATCGGATCCTCGAGCTCGTCGTTCTTGTAGTAGAACTCGATGATCGACCGCGGCAGGGCCGTGCCCTCCTCGATCCCGAGGCGCTTGGACAGCGACCCGGCGGCAACGTTCCTGACGACGATTTCCAGCGGGATAATCTCAACTTCGCGAATGAGTTGCTCGCGCATGTTGAGCCGTCGGATGAAATGGGTCGGGATGCCCATCAGGTTGAGATGGGAGAAGATATGCTCGGAGATGCGGTTGTTCAGGACGCCCTTGCCGTCGACCACCTCCTGCTTTTTCTTGTTGAAGGCAGTGGCGTCGTCCTTGAAGAACTGTACGAGCGTCCCGGGCTCCGGGCCCTCGAACAGGATCTTGGCCTTCCCTTCGTATATACGCCGGCGCCGATTCATGGGGACATACCGTGGTTTGAGGAAATCCATTTGGCTTGGAACACTCAATAAAGCCGTTTTGTATCAATCAGCTACGGCCGACTCGGGGACGTGAGGCATCCTCTCGCGGGAGACCATATTCCATCGACCGCAGTTGCACAATCTGCCGCTGGCGAGGAGCGCGGAATCGTCGCCATCATGGCACGATCGCCGACGTTGATTTAGGACCGGTCGCGGGATATGCAAGGCCGCGGACGCGGGATTGAGGAGCGACACATGACCACTTTTGACAAGCGAGAGGACGCCTTCGAGGCGAAATTCGCTCGCGACGAGGAACTCCGCTTCAAGGCGGAGGCACGCCGCAACAAGCTCCTCGGGCTTTGGGCCGCCGAAAAGCTCGGGAAGACCGGGCCCGATGCCGAGGCCTATGCCAAGGAGGTGGTGGCCGCCGACTTCGAGGAAGCCGGCGAGGAGGACGTCTTCCGGAAGGTGCGCGGCGATTTCGACGCGGCCGGTGTCGACCAGTCGGACCACCAGATCCGCCGGACGATGAGCGACCTCCTGGCGACGGCCGTGGCGCAGATCGAGTCGGGCAGCTAGACGGCACCACGGCAGGGAGGGCGCTCGCCATGGGCAAGCCGACGCTGGCGAACCGGCTGAGGGCGGGCGACCTGGTCTATTCGGGCTGGATCGCGACGCCGGAGCCGCTGATCGCCGAATATACCGCGCGGCAGGCATTCGACTGCGTCAGCCTCGACATGCAGCATGGCCTGCATGATCCGGTTTCGGTCATGCACTCGATCGGCGGCATCGCGCTTGCCGGCAAACCGGCCGCGGTGCGGATTCCGGTCGGCGATTTCGCGATGGCGAGCCGGGCGCTCGACATGGGCGCCGAGGCGGTCATCGCGCCGATGATAAATTCCGTCGCCGATGCCCGGGCCTTCGTCGCCGCGACCAAATATCCGCCGCTCGGCGAACGGAGCTGGGGGCCGGCGCGCGCGCTAGCCGTGCTCGACATTCCCGACGCCGCGACGCAGCTCGCCACCGCCAACCGCGACACGCTCGCCTTCGCCATGGTCGAGACGAGGGAGGCGGTCGGGATCCTCGACGAGATTCTCGCCATCGACGGCGTGGACGGCGTCTTCATGGGGCCATCCGACCTGTCGCTGACCTATTCGGACGGCAAGGAGGTCGCGCCCGCGGCCGACTGGGTCGACGAGCCGATCCGCCACATCGCCGCCCGCGCCCGGGCGCACGGCAAGATCGCCTGCGCCTTCGCCACCGACCCGAAGCGGGCGCGGTATTTCAACGAGGTCGGCTACCAGTTCGTAGCCATGGGTCCCGACGCGCTCTACCTCGCGGCCGGCATCAAGGTGATGCTCGAAGGGCTGCGCTGAGCGGCCTGTGACCTGACCGCACCGGTGTTGCCGCGCCGCAACAACTCCATCCAATAGTAAGCCGGCTGGCATCTGCGCGCTTGCGCGAGCCGCCCTTTTCGCCGCCTATTTGCTTCGGGCTTACTGCGGATTCGGGGCGGGATGGGGCGATGACCGGCTGCGGCGCGACGAAGGCGATGAGGGGGCTTGGGGCAAGCATCGCCCTCGTAGCGATGTCGTCAGCAGCAGGCGCCGAAGGCTTTGGCGATATGTTCGACATAGCCTTCGGCGCCGCGGTCACCAACGACTACGTTTACCGCGGCATCAGCCAGACCGACGGCAACCCGGCGATCCAGGGCTACCTGGAACTCGATTACGGGATGTTCTACGCCGGCGTCTGGGCATCGAACGTCGATTTCTATACGCCCGATACCGAGATAGACGCTTCGGTCGGCATCCGGCCCGAACTCGACAGCGCGGCCTTCGACCTCGGCTATGTCCACTATTTCTACGCCTCCGACACCTCGCCCGACTATGGCGAGCTCTACGCGCTGGCCGAATATTACGCGACGGATTCGCTGACCCTCGGCGGCAACGTCTACTTCGCGCCGGACTATTCGCAGGGCGACGACACCGCGACCTATGTCGAGGGGACGATCGACTACGCCCTTCCCGGCAACTTCGGCATTTCCGGCGGCGTCGGCTACCAGGCCTTCGGCTCCAAGCTCGACCTGCCCGACTACACGACCTGGAACGCCGGCGCCTACTGGAGCTGGGACGACCAGGTCACCATCGACCTGCGCTACACCGACAGCGACCTGTCGAAAGGCCAGTGCAACGACCTGATGTCCCGCCACGCCTGCGGCGCGCGGTTCATGGCGACGCTCTCCTTCGACACGGCGGTCTCGAGCTTCATCGGCAACTAGGCCGGCCAGGCCGCCGCTTCACTCCCGATATTCCGGGCCTGCAATCTGGGATAGATTCCTCGCGATGATTCGTGCTGGGAGGAAGGCCATGAACAAGGCGATCGCTGAGTTTATCGGGACATTCACACTGGTTCTTTTCGGGTGCGGCGCCGCCGTGATCGCCGGACCGGCGATCGGCGCGACCACCGTCGGCGTGCTGGGCATCGCCTTCGCCTTCGGCCTCGCGATCGTCGCCATGGCCTATGGCATCGGCCAGGT
>JAGRKY010000726.1 GCA_020442095.1 Bauldia sp. | reverse complement strand
CCGTGGCTGCGGCGGATGATGGCGCGCAGGCGCGCGACGAGCTCTTCCATGTGGAAGGGCTTCGGCAGGTAATCGTCGGCGCCGGCATCGATCCCCTCGACCCGCTCCGACCAGGCGCCGCGGGCGGTGAGGACGAGGACCGGGATGGTGCGCCCGGCCGCGCGCCACCGCTTCAGCACGGCGAGCCCGTCCATCTTCGGCAGGCCGAGATCGAGGACGATCAGGTCATAATCCTCGGTGTCGCCGAGGAACCACGCCTCCTCGCCGTCCTCGGTCGTCTCGACGACATAGCCGGCATTCTTCAGCGTCGCGCCGACATCGGCGGCGATCCGTTTCTCGTCCTCGACGACCAGTACCCGCATCAGTCCCTGCCGCTCCCGATGATCGAGCCCGATTTCGCGTCGACATAGACTTCGCGAAGCTCGCCCGAGGGCATCACGACCTTGAATTCGTAAATGTATCGTCCGCCTTCCTGCTCGAACTCGATGCCGACGACCTCGCCGCCCAGCGTGTCGCGGGTCCGGGCGAGGAGTTCGGCAAGCGGCAGGACGCTGCCCTGTTCGACGGCCTGGCGGGCCTGGTCGTGATCGTCGTCATACTCATCGAGGTCGTCGCCGGCGGCGACGGCGACAGAGGTCACAGCCAGGAAGGCGAGCGCAAGCGCAAGACGGGGCGGGCGAAAGACAAAGCTCATGACATTCCAGATTACCGCACTTCGGCTGACGCGTCGCTGACAGAGCGGATCAGCCCGGCGTCAGCGCCTCCGCGCCATTTTCCCCGCGACCGAACGGCCGGTGCCGGCTCGGCCAACGAAAAAAGGATGGAGAAGATACTGATGCGTAAGTCCCTGATCGCCCCTTTTGTCGCCCTTGCTTTTGCGGCGACTGCCGGCGTGGCATTCGCCGCCGATGAAGGCGATGACATGGCGAAGGCCGCGGGTAGCGGCAACTGGATGACGAAGGAGGAGATCACCAAGGTCCTTACCGACCAGGGCTATGAAGTCCGCCAGGTGAAGACCGAAGACAACGGCTACGAGGTCTATGCGATCGACAAGAACGGCAACCGCGTCGAGTCCGAAGTCGACCCCCAGACCGGCATGCTGATCGGCACCGACTCCGATGACTGATTTCGACGCCTCCGTCGGGACGGTCGAGGCCGGCGGCAATCCGCCGCCGGCTCCGGTCGTCGATGCGGGCCAGGACCGGACCGTTCGGGTCTGGGATCCGCTGGTCCGCCTCTTCCACTGGTCGCTGGTGGTCGCCTTCGTGCTCGCCTGGGCTACGGCCGAGGAGTCGCGGAGCCTCCATGAGACCATCGGCTATGTGATCATCGGCCTGCTCGCGTTCCGCCTGGTCTGGGGCGTCGTCGGCAGCACCCATGCGCGCTTCACCGACTTCGTCCACCACCCGGCGACCGTCATCGGCTATCTCGGCGACGCGATCCGTTTCAAGGCGCGCCGCTATATCGGCCACAACCCGGCGGGCGGCGCCATGGTGGTCGCCCTGCTGGTGATGATCTCCACCATCTGCGCGACCGGTTTCATGATGACGACCGACGCCTTCTGGGGAATCGAATGGGTGAGGGAGGTCCACGAAGTCGCGGTCAACCTCACCATCGTGCTGATCGGGCTCCACCTCGCCGGCGTCTTCTTCGCCAGCGTCGAACACAAGGAAAACCTGGTCAAGGCAATGGTCACCGGGCGAAAGCGCCCCTGAGCGCCCCCCCTTACGCCCGTTGATCGACGTCGCCGGGGGACGAACGCCCCCCAAAACGCCCCCCGGCGACCACCATCCCTGCAGCTATCCTGCCGCCGCGGCGTCCGACCTCGAATTCATAAATAGATCGTCCGCCTTCCTGCTCGACTCGATGCCGCCGACCTCTCCGCCCGGCGTTTCGCGGGGCCGCGCCAGGATTTCGGCAAGCGGCAGAACGCTGCCCTGTTCGACCGCGTGGCGGTCCCGGTCGTGATCGTCGTCGTACGCCTGCCCGCTTCGTCGGCTGCCAGGGTGAACCGCTTGGGGGGAAGGGACAGAGCTTCAGCGCACTCCGGCTGACGCGTCGCTGACAGTGACGGTCAGACCCGCGTCAGTCCCTCCCCGTCATCTTCCCCTTCACCGAGCGGCGCGTGCCGGATCGGAGAACGCAAACAGGATGGAGATGATACCGATGCGCAAGCCCCAGCTGGTGCCCCTTTTGGCCCTCGCTTTCACCGTCGCCGGCGGTGCGGCGCTGGCAATAGCGGACGGCAACATGATGTTGAAATCCGCAGGCGACGATGCCCCGCTGGCCAAGACCGAGGACGCGCAGCCCCTTCTCGATCAAGGCGGCGATGTCCCGCAGGCAAAGGCCGGTGGCAAGGTCGACGATCTCTTTGCCGACGCGGCCCCGCCGCGCATCAAGGCCGGGGACGACGGCGAGGATGGCGAGCACTTCGACGAAGATTTCGACGACTGATTTCGACGCCCCCACCGAGGCGGTCGAGGCCGGCGGCGACAAGCCGCCGGTTCCGATCGCCCGGTCCGGGGAAATGCAGGCTGGGCGAAAGCGCCCCTGAGCGCCCCTCTTACGCCCGTTGATCGACGTCGCCGGGGGACAAACGCCCCCAATCGCCCCCGGCGACCACCATTCAGTTATTCGGCGGCCGCCGCGGCGTCGGTATATCCGGCGAGCCGGCCGTCGATGACGTAGCGCAGGATCGCCACCACCTGTTCCGGCGTCTCGGCGACGGCAAGCGCCGCGGCATCGACCTCCTTGAGGGCATGCTGGTGCTCCGGCGGGTGGAGCACGATGATCGGCTTGCCGAGGGCCGCCGCATAGCCGGCGTCGAAGGCGGCGTTCCACTGCTTGTATTTGTCACCGAAGCGGACGACGACGATATCGGCATCCTCGATCATCGTCCGGGTCCGGATGGCGTTGAGCTTCGCGCCCTTGTTGTCGTGCCAGAACTTGTCGGGCTCGGGCCCGAGGATCGCGACGCCGCAGTCATCGGACGCCTCGTGGTTGGTCACCGGCGCGCCAAAGCGGACGTCGAGGCCCGCGGCGCTGGCGCCGGCCGCGATGGTCTCGCGCCAGTCGGTATGGATCTCGCCGGAGAGATAGATGCTCCAGGTCATGGGCGGGGCTCCTTCGCTGCCTTGGGTCGGTTGGGGGCCGGTTGGGGATTGCCGTCGCCTACCACAGGAGCGGCGGGCGATCCAACTCGCGGCGCCCTCAGGCGGGAACGACCGGCCGCTCGACCCCGCGCTCGACGATCGGCATGTGGACGAAGGCGGCGGCGACGCCGAGCAGGGCCGAGAGCCACCAGACGATGTCGTAGCTGCCGGTCGCGTCGTAGAGCACGCCACCGAGCCAGACGCCGAAGAAGGAGCCGATCTGGTGGGAGAGGAAGACGAAGCCGAACAGCGTCGCGAGATAACGGGTCCCGAACATGACCGCGACCAGTTGCTGGGTCGGCGGCACGGTCGACAGCCACAGGAAGCCCATCACCGCCGAGAAGACCAGCACCGAGGGGATGCTCGGCGGCAGGAGCATGAAGATCACGATCGCCGCCGAGCGCGCCAAGTAGATGATGGCGAGGAGGACGCGCTTGCGCATCCGCCCGGTCAGCACGCCCGAGGTGATCGACCCCATGATATTGAACAGGCCGATCAGGCCAATGGCGTAGCCGCCATAGAGCGCCGGGACGCCGATGTCGGCGAGATAGGGCGGCAGGTGGACTGTGATGAAGGCGATCTGGAAGCCGCAGACGAAGAAGCCCGTGACCAGAAGCCGGTAGGAAGGATGGCGGAACGCCTCGCGCAGCGCCTCGGCGATCGACTGGTCGGCCTCGCCGGGCCGCATCGGAACCGCCTTCGGCTTGCCGCGGACGAAGTAGGAGAGGAACGGAATGAGGAGGACGATCGCCGCCATGATCAGGAGCGCCGTCTGCCAGCCATAGCCCTGGATGAAGGCCTGGCCGAGCGGCGCGAAGAGGAACTGGCCGGCGGAGCCCGCGGCCACCCCGAGGCCGTAGCCGATGGTTCTCAGGTGCTCCGGCAGAAGCCGGGCGAAGGCCGCGAGCACCAGCAGGAAGGCCGAACCCGCGATGCCGAGCCCGATCAGCACGCCGGCGGTGAGCTGCAGGGTCACCGGATCGCTGGTCTGCGACATCAGCGCGAGGCCGAGCGCGTAGAACAGCGCGCCGACCGTGAGGACGCGCGCCACGCCGAAGCGGTCGGCCAGCATGCCGACGAAAGGCTGGCCGATGCCCCAGACCAGATTCTGGATGGCGATCGCGAGGGCGAAGATTTCCCGGCTCCAGCCGTATTCGGTCGACATCGGCGTCAGAAAGAAGCCCATCGTCGCGCGCGGGCCGACATTCATCGCCGCGATCGCGCAGCCGGCGACGAGGACGATCGGCACGGCGCGGAGCGCAGCGCGCGGCATGGGGGTAGCTGGCGTGGAACTCATGTCGGCCGGACCGGAGCAAGCGTCGGGAAGGGATCCAGCGCTTGTCGTCGGGCGCTGCGATGGATGACTTTACCCGATAGGCGTGCGCCGAATTATCAAAAGTTCAGATGCGACATATGAACCAATCGCATGGCCGGCAGGCGACTTCCGATTGGACTTTTGCTCCGGTCGTGCTTATATCGTTTTCGTGACAGTGTGTGTGACCGGCTTTGGCCGGTAATTTAGGGCCCAGTTTATGCTCATAATGAGTATAAAGATGGGAAGGGAGAGCGGCGATGACCGAAGTCCAGACCACCAGCAACAGCAAGGAGCGGCGGAACGCTTCCCGCCTTGCCGACAAGTTCGAGCGGGTGGAGATGCCGTCGCTCGAATATACCGACGCGGTCGCCCGCGAGACCGAACCGCTCTATCAGAAGGTCAAGGACGTCATCCCGGCGATCGAGTGGCCGGTCATGGCGCCGTATATCAAGGCGATCAACGACCTCAAGAAGCAGCGCAACGCGGTGATCCTGGCGCATAACTACCAGACGCCGGAGATTTTCCACTGCGTGGCCGACATCGTCGGCGACTCGCTGCAGCTCGCCCAGCAGGCGGCCAAGGCCGACGCGGACATCATCATCCAGTGCGGCGTCCACTTCATGGCCGAGACCTCGAA
>JAGRKY010000072.1 GCA_020442095.1 Bauldia sp. | reverse complement strand
TCAACTTCATGAAGGTGCACCAGCCGAACCTTCCGCACCCCGATTTCATCGGCAAATCCATGGCCAAGACCAAGTATGCCGACTCGCTTGTCGAGCTTGATACGCGCATCGGCAACGTCATGGACAAGATCCACGAACTCGGCCTTGACGACGGCAACACCCTGGTCATCTTCACCACCGACAACGGCGCCTGGCAGGATGTGTATCCCGATGCCGGCTACACCCCGTTCCGCGGCACGAAGGGCACCGATCGCGAAGGTGGCAACCGGGTTCCGGCCGTCGCCTGGATGCCCGGCAAGATCAAGGCCGGCTCGCGGAATTCCGACATCGTCGGCGGCCTGGACTTCATGGCGACTTTCGCATCCCTGGCCGGGATCAAGCTGCCCGAGAAGGACCGCGACGGCCAGCCGATCATCTTCGACAGCTACGACATCTCGCCGGTGCTGTTCGGCACGGGATCCGACCCGCGCGACACCTGGTACTACATGACCGAGGACGAACTGCTGCCTGGCGCCATCCGGTACCACCAGTACAAGTTCGTGTTCAACATGCGCGGTGACAACGGTGCGGCCACCGGGGCCGGGTCGGTGGACAGCAACTACGGCTGGAAGGGCGCATCGAAGTATGTCGCGACCGTGCCGCAGACTTACGACCTGTGGCAGGATCCGCAGGAGCGCTACGACATCTTCATGAACAACTACACCGAGCACACCTGGATGGGCCCGGTCATGTCCAAGCAGCTCAACAAGGTGATGAAGACCTTCGTCGACTATCCGCCGCGCAAGCTGCAGTCCTACGGCTATACCGGCCCGATCTCGATCTCGGAGTACCAGAGGTTCGGCTGGCTGCGGGATCAGCTCAAGAAGGATGGCGTCAACATCTCCATCTCGCCTGGGAACTGACGCTCACAGCCTAGGGATGGCCGGGTCAACCCCGGCCATCCCTGTTGAGCGGCAGGGATGGTAGTGCAGAGCAGCGGCCAAGGAGGCCGGATCCCCGCCCAGGCGGGGATCAGCCGTTGGTGGAGAGCGAGCGACAAGACGCACAAATCGCCAGCAGCGCCGCCTTTTTCACACCGCGGATTCCTGGTGCCTCAGGCGACTAGAAGAAATCGAAGTCGCCAGCGTGCAGGTCGCGGACGTGGCAGTCCTTGATCTTCAGCTGGTCGTGATCGTTGAACGCGATCACGACGTTGCCGTGGTGGTTTGACATGTCGTGCTTGAGCTGGCGGAAATTCCTGTCGCCAAGATCGCTGTCGATCAAGATGTGATCGAAGGCGGGCTTGAAATCGACGATTCTGTCGATCCCGTCGTCAAAGACGAACACGTCGCTGCCGTAGCCGCCGACCATCTTGTCGTTGCCGTCCATCCCGTTGAGGATGTCGCTTCCGCGGCCGCCGAACAGCCTGTCATTGCCGCCGTGGCCGGCGAGGATATCGAAACCCTCGGTTCCCTTGATCCGGTTGTTGCCGGAGTTTCCGTCGATACGCATGGTTCAATCTCCGCAAGAGAGGTTGTCCGGCGGCACGATTGCCGCGGGGGCAGTTCCCGTTATTCGCGCAAATTCACCCGTGCAGCCGTTCGGCCACATCGGCGCAGGCGGCAGGGGCGCGTCCGTTCGTATAATTATTTCATAGAAATATTTCAATAGAAATATTCCTTGAAAACTGCGGCGCGAAAAAGCGATGGTTTACAAAAGGTCGGTTGGATTGACGCTGATGTTGCCTTTGAAGCGGAAGCCCTACGGGCGCGGGGGTAAGCGTGAGGAGCAACGCGAGGCGACGAAGACCGCTCTCCTCGACGCCACCGAGAGGCTCTTCGCCTCTTCCGATGCCCGGTCGGTCACGGTCACGGACATTGCCAAAGAAGCCGGCGTATCCACCTCGCTCATCAACGTCTATTTCGCGGGAAAGGATGGGCTGCTCTACGCGCTGGTCACCCGCCACAACGAGCCGCAAAATGAACCGGCGCGGCGGATCGTTGCCGGGAAGGCGAAGCCGCGGAAGAAACTGGACGCACTCATCCGCCACTACACCGAGGCCGATCTCCGCAATCCGTTGCTGCTGGCCGCCATGCAAAGCTACAGCTGGGTCTGGCCGAACGAGACCGAGGCGCATAACCGGGCGGTCCGCGCGGAGCACGAGCGCCTGATCGAAACGGTCATTCGCGAAGGCATCGAAAGTGGTGATTTCAGGCCGGACATCGACGTCGCTCGCAGCGTCACATCGATCTGGGCGATCTACACATGGGGCCTGCGGCCCGGTGTCTTCGAAGGGAAGACGCCGGCGGAATGTGCCGATCAGATCATCAAACAGGTTGGGGACCTGCTGGACGGGTGAGGCGATCAAGGTGTTCCGTTGCTCCACCGAGCATCGGTGATCGGGCTCCGGTGATGGCAGACGGCCTTTGTCCCGGAAGGCGGAAGAGTGGGGATGACGGGCGGTGGTGCGCTGGTGGTGTGGTGCGTCCTTCGAGGCCGCCTTCGGCGGCACCTCAGGATGGCGAAGGGACAGGTTCTCCGGATGGCGGTGCGAGAGATCTTTGGATGGCCGCGTCCGTTGACATGGCTCAATGCTACCACCGATCCCGAACCGCCATGGTTCCGATGCGGGGGCGTTTGATCGGGAGGAGGACTGCCCGTGTCACTGCGACTATTCTCCGGGTTTTCGATGGCCCGCCTGCTGGCGGCGGTATTGGCGCTGATGATCGTGAGCGCGGGGGCCGACGCTTCCCTTGCCGCGAGCTGCAAGTCATCGGCGGTGACGGCGACCAGCGGCTCCGTCCTGCAGCCGACGAAGGCCAAGGCCTATGACGAGGCGCGGTTCAACTGGGTGCAGAAGGTCTGGCAGAAGTACGGGCCCTACTGGCACAACTTCGCCAACTCGGTGAAACGCAAGACCTCCTGCAGCAAGAAGCCGGGCGGCTGGACCTGCACATTCTCCGCGATACCGTGCCGGTCGCATTCCTGACCGGCTGCGACGGTCGAGGGTGAGGACGGCGGGCGACGGGACGGTGGATTTTCTGCCGGGATGGCTGGTCGCGGGCGAGGTCATGAACTAGCCTCGGCCATTCCTCTTCGAGACCCGACATGGCGGCGTCCGCCGCCGGTCGCCCTGCCTTGAGCCGCGGAAAATCGACATGTTGACGACCGAATTCTTCAGCCGGGGATTACGCTTGCCGTGGCGGCGGAAGCCGTGGACCGTAGCCGTCTTTTCCTTCCGCTACGACGCGCATCTCGTCCCCGACCTGATCGAGAATCTGAGGCCGATGGTCGACGGCTATGTCTCCTACGACGATCGCGCGGCGACCGACCTGTTCAGCTCGGAGGTCGATCGGCGCGCCCTGCTGATCCAGGCGGCGCGCGACACGGGCGCCCGCTGGGTGCTCTACATGGACCCCGACCAGCGGCTGGAAAAGGCGGCCGCGGAAGAGATACCGAAGCTGACCAAGGCCGAGGGGCCGGTCGCCTGGGGCTTCCGTCTGCGCGAGCTCTATGCCCCCGACGTCTACCGGGACGATGGCGCCTGGGGCCGGAAGATCCGTTATCGCCTCTTCCCGCTTCTCGAGGGCCAGGAATTCGGGACGCAGGCCCTGCACGAGCAGCATTATCCGAAGGGCTACGAGCGGCGGAAGACCGACCTCAATCTCTACCACCTCAAGATGATCACGCGGGAACGCCGCGAAGGCCGCCGCGACCTCTACAAGGCGCTCGATCCGGAAGGCCAGTACCAGGCGATGGGCTACGACTATCTCGCCGACGAGGAGGGCGCCGAGTTCAAGAAGGTCCCGAAGCGGCGCGAATTCCTGCCGCCGCACAAGGAGGATGGCGGGCTGTGGATGCCGGAGGTCGAGCTCGGCGAGACAGCCGGACAACCGGCGCAGAGCCAGGACAAGCCCGGCTGATACGTCTGGCTGGCGGGGGCTGTCAGGCGGCCCCGGACGCCGTCGCTTTCGGGCTGGGCTTCCAGCGCCGCCAGTCCCGCCACTGGCCCGGAAAGCGCGTCACATAGGGGGCGACCTGCTCGGCGAAATGCCCGGCGGCGACCTCGACCCATTCGTTGCGCGAGGCCGAACGGTCGGGCAGGAGCGGCGGCAACAGGATGACGTCGATCGGCGCGCCGGGGCTTTCGCGGACCGTGACCACCGGGATCAGCGCGGCGCCGGCGAGATGGGCGAGGGCCGGGGCGCCGTTGGAAATGCCGACCGTGCCCGGGCCGAAGGGAACCTCCAGCACCCGGGCGCCCTCCCAGTCCCCGGCGGTGATCGAGACGATGCCGTTGTCGCCGAGCAGCCGCCGCGCCCTCAGCGTCGCGGCAGCCGGGTTCTTGCGGTCGATCAGGATGCGGCCGGCGAGGTAGCGCTCCTCCACCCGCCAGCGCAGGGGATTGAGCGCGGCGATGCCGAAGCGGGTCTTCGAGAAGCCATGCTCCGGCCGGCTCATGTGCCAGGTGCGATGCCCGGCCGACATGAGGGCCGCCTTCGCGGCGAGCGGCGCATAGGCGAAGTGGGCGACCCAGAGCACCGCGCCGCGTTGCGCGGCGAGGGCGGATTCGAGGCCTTCGCGGCCGGTCAGGCGCGGCTGGAGCGCGGCGCCCGACTTCCCCGCCAGAATCTGCATGAAGTGCTCGAGCCGCGCCGCGCGGGCCTCGAGCGCGACCGAATCGGCATCGACGGGTGTTGCCGACGGCGCGGCGAAATAGGCGGCGACCGCTTCCGCCGCCTTGCGGTTCGAGGCGCCGGAAGCGATGAGGCGGCAGAAGCCGAGCCATCGCTCCCCCGGCAGCGTGAGGGCGGCGGCCTTCAGGATCGGGATCTGGAGGAGCAGGAGGAGATCGCCACGGGAGATCGCGTCGCGATCGGTGGACCTCAGGCCGCGATCAGCGTGCTCCATCAACGCCCCCGCCAAACGGCCGAGGCCATACACAAGGTGCGATGCGACATCATTGCAAAAGGGATCGGAGTCCAGATGAGAAAATATCAAATGAGATCAATCGCTAAACGGCCCAATTGCGGAGTGTAACGACGATCGAGAATGCGGAACCTTGCCTCTTCATTTGGGCCTTTTCAAGGGATTGCAACTTCGTCGAGTCGTCGCGTATTCAAGCGGGGTTGGGAACTGGCGGAACACAACCCGATCCGTTGACGGCAGGCTGAGGCTCCGGCTCCCCGCGACGCGTGGCGACGAGGCCGTGGGCACATCGGCGATGGATGAAAGCGTTCCTCCCACTCCGGAGTTGGCGGTGGTCGTGCTGGTGGTCGGCGCTTCGGAGCTGGCCGTCGATGCCGTGCGGTCGCTGCTGACCCAGGACCCGCCCGTCGAGATACTGGTCGTCAATTCCGGCGGCGGCGGCATGGCCGCGCGCCTTGCCGCGCACGGGCTGGACGTCCCGGTGATCGAGCGGGAGGAACGCCTGTTCGTCGGCGGCGCCCGCAATATCGGGATCGAGGCGACCAGGGCGCCTTACGTCGCCTTCCTCGCCAGCGATTGCCAGGCGACCAAGGACTGGGCGGCCAACCGGCTGGTGATGCATCGCCGGGGTTTCGCGGCGGTCGGGAGTTCGCTGGCCAACAGCCATCGGCGGAACCCCTTCGCCTGGGCATCGCACCTGACGGTGTTTCCGTGGCGGCAGCCGAAACTGAAGCGGCGCGGACTTCCCTATGGCGCGTCCTATGATCGCCGGCTGTTCGCCGAATTCGGCTATTTCCGCGAGGATCTCAGGATCGGCGAGGACAGCGAGTTCAACGGGCGGCTGCCGGAGGACAAGAAGCCCGCGTGGCAGCCGAAGGTGGTGACGGTCCATCGCAATCCGACCAATCCGGTGGCGCTGCTCCGCGACAGCTATTCGCGCGGCCGGCGGGCGGCAGAGATTCGTGGCGAGCTGTCGACGCCGGGCCTGCCCTTCGGCTTCCACGGCTGGTGGCGCCGGACGGCCATCGCCTTCCGGATGTCACGTCACGCGGCGCGAAAAGACCGGCGATATATCCGCCTCGCCCTGCCGATCGTTCCCTTCGCGACGGCCGCCTATTGTCTCGGCGCGGAACGCGGCAAGCTGACCAGGCGGAAACCGGGTCCGGTGTCCGAGGGATATGCCCAGCACGCGGCCAAGCGGCCGAAATCCGACCCGCACGGGCAGCCGGGAGTGGCCGAATAGGGGCGGGCGGCGCCCTCCGGCAATGGCTGTCTTCAATGCTTCGCGGCGCGTAAGCTACACCGGCAGGCGGGTTCAATACGTAGCCACTGACCCGATTCTCGGCTTGATTGAGCCTGATCAACGTTGTTCGTGCCGGTCACCGGTATGGGTGATCGGCAGCGGGCGAATTTGTATGCGGCTTTGTATGCGGCAAAGGCCGGCGGGCACCGGGAGCGAAGCGACCGGGCAGGTTGGCCTCTCGGACGATCCGAACCCCTTTTGGGAGGCGAAAATGAAAACGAAACTTCTCGGTCTCTTGGCTTCCGGCGTGCTGGCATTCGCTGTCGGGGCACAGTCCGCGGCGGCGCAGGAAGTTACCGGCGAACTCGGCTCGCCGAGCGCCACGTCGACGATCAGCGGACGGCAACTGCCGGCCCCGGACCCGGCATTCAAGGGCGTCATCGAGAATGACGCGCTCAATTCCACGCCGTGGTGGGCGCCGACCATCGTGCCGCCGAAGACGGCGCCGAACATCCTGCTGATCATCACCGACGACGCGGGCTTCGGCGTGCCGAGCACCTCCGGCGGCGTCATCCCGACGCCGACGATGGACCGCATCGCCGCCAACGGCCTGCTCTACAACAACCTGCATTCGACGGCGCTCTGCTCGCCGACCCGCGCGGCGCTGATCACCGGCCGCAACCACCATTCGGCCGGCTTCGGCGTCATCTCCGAGCAGTCGACCGGCTATCCCGGCTACAACAGCATCATCTCCAAGGACAAGGCGACGATCGGCCGGATCCTGCTCGACAACGGCTATGCCACCGCCTGGTTCGGCAAGGACCACAA
>JAGRKY010000725.1:368-1826 GCA_020442095.1 Bauldia sp. | reverse complement strand
CCGCGGTGATCAACCCGCCGCATGCATCGATCCTCGCGGTCGGCGCGGGCATCGAGACGCCGGTCGTCCGCCACGGCAAGGTCGAGGTCCGCACGCTGATGACCCTGACGCTCTCGACCGACCATCGCGCGGTCGACGGCGCGCTCGGCGCCAAGCTGATCAACGCGATCAAGACCCTGATCGAGAAGCCGGCCGGGATGATGGCCTAGGCGCAACCTGACGGGAGCGACGTGTCGACCCCTTCGGTACGACCGGCAAGGTTCCAGGACGCGACCCACCTCGCGGCGCTGGTCGACATCGCGGGCGAGGGGCTTGCCACCTATTTCTGGGGACAGATGGCCGGCATAGGCCAGTCGCCCTTCGAAATCGGGCGTATCCGCGCCCAGCGCGACGAAGGCGCCTTCACCTGGCGTAATGCGCATGTCGCCGAGGTCGACGGGGAGGTCGCGGGCGCCCTGATCGGCTACCGGATCGCCGACGACGCGGCAGACGAAGACCTTTCGGAGATGTCCGAGATCGTCCGGCCGCTGGCCGAGCTCGAGGCGCTGGCGCCCGGCCATTGGTACGTCAATGTGCTGGCCGTCTTCCCGGAGTTCCGGGGCAGGGGGATCGGTACGGTGCTTCTCGCCAGAGCGGACGAGATCGGCCGGCGGGACGCACCGGCCGGGATGGCGATCATCGTCGCCGGCGACAACGAGGGCGCCGTCAGGCTCTATCAGAAGGTTGGATACCGCATCGTGGCGCGCCGGCCGGTTTTCCCGTTCCCCGGCAACCGGCGCGGAGGGGACTGGCTGCTCCTGACCAAGGCGCATCCCTGAATTGCGGCAATCGACTAGGGTCGCGGCCTGCGGCGTGCTATGGGAACGCCGCAAAGGTGGGAACCGCGACGGGCGGTTCGACACGGACGAAGGGTGCCGGCAGGCCCGACAACGGCTTCCGGTCGCCGCGAATTCGGAGGGGGGGAACGGATGCGGGTTGGAATCGGCCGTATCGCCGCGAACGCCGCAATCGGGCTTTCGGGCCTGATCGCAGTCGTGTCCGCGGCAAACGCCGCGCTCCCCCCGTATTGGCAGAGAACCCGCGAAATCGAGCGGATCGTCAGCGATCAGCAGGTCCAGCAGGCGCTGCAGGCCTCGCCGATCGTTTCGGTGACCTGGACCGGCAACGACCGTTACGAGGTGCGTAGCGAGAGCTGCGTCGTCACCGTGACGATCATTGATGTCCCTCAGGAGAAGCCTCTCGCGGGACCGCGCAACTTCGACATCGAGGTCGGCGCACCCGAATGCCAGTGACAGCAACGCAAAACGACAGACGGAAGAACTGACTATGGCGAATGCATACGACGTTATCGTGATCGGGGCCGGACCGGGCGGCTATGTTGCCGCGATCCGCGCGGCGCAGCTCGGGCTGAAGGTTGCCGTGGTCGAGAAGAACCATCTCGGCGGCATCTGCCTCAAC
>JAGRKY010000725.1:0-361 GCA_020442095.1 Bauldia sp. | reverse complement strand
CCGACCAAGGCGCTGCTGCGTTCGGCCGAAATCTATCATTATCTGGAGAGCGCCGAGGATTACGGCCTGTCGGCGAAGGACGTCAAATACGATCCCCAGGCGGTGGTGAAGCGCTCCCGCGCCGTCGCCGCCCAGCTCGCCAACGGCGTCGGCTTCCTGCTCAAGAAGAACAAGGTCGACGTGATCTGGGGCACCGCGACGATCCCCGCCGCCGGCAAGGTCTCGGTGACGGCCGCGGAGAACGCGCCGAAGGGCGCGCTCGGCGGCGGCGAGTACCAGGCCAAGCACATCATCGTCGCGACCGGGGCGCGGCCGCGGGTTCTGCCCGGGCTCGAACCCGACAAGAAGCTGGTCTGGACCT
>JAGRKY010000724.1 GCA_020442095.1 Bauldia sp. | reverse complement strand
CCGGGCCGATCTACGTGACGGTGCTCGCGGTGATCTTTCTCGGCGAGAAGGTCGGCTGGCGCCGATGGCTGGCGGTGCTGGTCGGCTTCGTCGGGGTGGTCATCGCCCTGCAGCCGGGCGCCGGCGCCTTCGGCTGGCATGCGCTGATCGCCTTCGCCGGGAGCCTCTTCTACGCGGCGCTGATGATCCTGACCCGGGTGCTGCGCGGCACGTCGCCGACGGTGATGGCCGCCTCCCAGGTGTGGGGCGGGGTCCTGTTCGGGGCGCTGGCGGCGCCGGTCGACTGGGTGCCGCTGGCCAGCGTCGGCGACGCGCTGCTGCTGGCGCTGATCGGAGTCATCGCGGTGACAGCGATCGTCATGGTCAACCGCTCGCTGAAGCTCGCGCCGGCCTCGGTCGTCGTGCCGTATCAGTACACGCTGATCCTATGGGCGGTGGTGTTCGGCTATTTCGTCTTCGGCAGCGTCCCGACGCTGCCGACGATGATCGGCGCCCTGCTGATCGTCGCCTCCGGCCTCTTCATCTTCTTCCGCGAGAACAAGGTGACGAAGGTCGAGCCCGACGTGGTGACCGGGCCGTAGGGACGGGGGGCCTACTCGCCCCTCAGCGCCATGTCGTCGCGATGGATCATCTCGGCGCGGCCGGCAAAGCCGAGGATCGTCTCGATCTCGCGGCTGTTGCGACCGGCGATGCGTTCGGCATCGCCGGCATCATAGGCGACGAGGCCGCGCCCGACCTCGGCCCCGGCGGGATCGAGGATCGCGACCGCGTCGCCGCGATGGAAGTGGCCGCGGACGGTCCTGACGCCTGCCGGCAGCAGGCTCTTGCCGGCGCGAAGCGCCCTGACCGCACCATCGTCGACAACCAGGGCGCCGTGGGTCTCGACGTGACCCGATATCCATTTCTTGCGGGCCCTGACCGGATTGGTCTGGGCGGTGAACCAGGTGCAGCGCTCGCCTTCGGCGATACGGCGGAGCGGATGCAAGGCGTGGCCGCTGGCGATCAGCATCGCCGTGCCGGCGGCGGTGGCGATCTTGGCGGCTTCGATCTTGGTCAGCATGCCGCCGCGCGACAGCTCGGACCCGGCGCTGCCGGCCATCGCCTCGATCTCGGCAGTCACGCGTGGGACCAGCGGCAGGTGATGGGCATCGGGATCGGACTTCGGCGGCGCCGAGTAGAGGCCGTCGATATCGGACAGCAGGATCAGGAGATCGGCGCTGATCATCGTCGCGACCCGCGCGGCGAGGCGGTCATTGTCGCCGTAGCGGATCTCGGTGGTGGCGACGGTGTCGTTCTCGTTGATCACCGGCACGGCGCCGAGCTTGAGGAGCGTGGTGATCGTCGAGCGCGCGTTGAGATAGCGCCGGCGCTCCTCGGTGTCGTCGAGGGTGAGGAGAACCTGGCCGGCGGTGAAGCCATGGCGGTGGAGGGTCTCGGCCCAGGCGCGGGCGAGGGCGACCTGGCCGACGGCGGCCGCCGCCTGGCTCTCCTCGAGCCTGAGCGTGCCGCGGGGAAGGCCGAGGATCCGGCGGCCAAGGGCGATCGCGCCGGAGGAGACGATCAGCAGCTCCTGGCCGTTGGCGGCGACGGTGGCGAGATCGGCGGCGAGCGCGTCGAGCCACTGATGGCGGATGCCGCTGTCCTCGACCAGCAGCGAGGAGCCGATCTTGACGACGATGCGATGGAAACGGGCGACGGTCGGGGTCACGGGAGAGCCGGGGCTATGTCGGTTTGGGCGAAGTCGTCGCCCTTGAACAGGAGCGGGACGCCGTGCGTGCTGGCCACCGCATAGGCCATGCAGTCGCAGATGTTGAGCTGCGCCGGGTGACCGCGTCCCTTGCCGAAGCGGTCGAAGGCCTGGGTCGCGGCCGCGTACATCTCCAGGGAAAAGGCGACGGAATGAACCTGGGGCGGCAGCAGGAAGCGGGTGACGAACGCGTCCGGATCGTCCACCTTCGACGCCAACACCAACCGGACCTCGAGAAGCGTCGGCGTCCCGACCAGGGCCTCGCGGCGCGCGATTTCCCGGCTATACGCTTCCTCTTCGGGTTCCGCCAATGCGATGGCGACGATCGCCGACGTGTCGAGCGCGATCATATGGGAAGGCCGGACTCATCGTACATGTCGCCATGTTCGGAGGTCGCTCCCGGCTTCTTGTGCCGCGCGGTTTCGCGGGAAAGCTCGCGGAGTGCCTCGTAGGTCGCGCGCTGTTCCGGCGTCAGGTCATCGCGGCAGGGGAGCTTCGCGCCATAGTCGCGCAGTGCCGCCTCGACGACCTCGGTGATCGTGCGGCCGGTCTCCCCGGCGATGACATGAGCGAGCCGGTAGACTTCGTCGTTACGGATGTTGAGCTGCCTGGTCATAGCTAGCTCTCCTTCGAATTGATGCTAGCACATATAATCGTCAGATACTTAACGGACAATCACGGCTGCCAGACTTGCTTCGGTTCGGACGGAACGGCGTTCGGATCGTCGGTCCTGGCGGCCCTGACCTGGCGGGCAAGGAGGCGGAGGAGGTCTTCCACGCCTTCGCCGCTGACCGCCGAGACGAGGCAGGGCTCGCGGCCCGCGGCCGCGGCGAGGGCTTTTGCGGCGATCTCGCGCTCGTCCGGCGACAATGCGTCGACCTTGCTGAGGGCGACGATCTCGGGCTTCCCGGCGAGGCCATGACCGTAGGCCTCGATCTCCTCGCGGACGGTGCGATAGGCGTCGCCGGGGCCTTGCTGGGTGCCGTCGACGAGGTGGAGGAGGACGCGGCAGCGCTCGACATGGCCGAGGAAGCG
>JAGRKY010000723.1 GCA_020442095.1 Bauldia sp. | reverse complement strand
AGAACGACACCGTCGCCACCACCGAGATCCGCTACGGCGACAATGACCGCCTCGCCGCGCGGGTCGCGACGATGATCAGCGCCGACCTCCTGATCCTGCTTTCCGACATCGACGGCCTCTATTCGGCGCCGCCGAAGTCCGACCCCAATGCCTACCACCTGCCGCTGGTCGCGCGGGTGACGCCGGAGATCGAGGCGATGGCCGGCAGCGCCGGGTCGGAGCTGTCCCGCGGCGGCATGCAGACCAAGATCGAAGCCGCCAAGATCGCCACCTCGGCCGGCACCGCCATGCTGATCGCCAGCGGCCACGCGCTCCACCCGCTCCGCCGCATCGCCGGGGGCGAGCGCTGCACCTGGTTCACCGCCGAGACCAATCCGGTCAGGGCCCGCAAGAAGTGGATATCCGGCCACGTCGAGACCCACGGCGCGCTGATCGTCGATGACGGCGCGGTGAAGGCGCTCCGCGCCGGCAAGAGCCTGCTCCCGGCCGGCGTCAGGAGCATTCGCGGCCAGTTCCACCGTGGCGACGCTGTCGCGATCCTCGGCCCGTCCGGCGCCGAGATCGGCCGTGGCCTCGTCGCCTATGACGCCGCCGACGCCGAGCGCATCGCCGGCCGCAACAGCCGCGAGATCGAGGCAATCCTCGGCTACGCCGGCCGCGCCGAGATGATCCATCGCGACGACATGGCGCTGAGGGGCGAGTAGCGTCGCCGGCCCTACGGCCCGGTCACCACGTCCGGCTTGACCTTCGCCACCCTCTGCTCGCGGAAGAAGATGAAGAGCCCCGAGCCGATGATCAGCAGCGCCCCGATCATGGTCGACAGCGTCGGGACGTCGCCGAAGACGATGTAGCCGAACACCACCGCCCAGACGATCAGCGTGTACTGGTAGGGCACGACGACGGAAGCCGGCGCGAGCTTGAGCGAACGGTTGACCATGACGACCGCAACGACCGCGACGACGCCGATCAGCGCCAGCAGCAGCGCGTCGGCGACGCTCGCCAGCGGCACCCAGTCGACCGGCGCGGCGAGCACCCCGAACAGCAAGCCGCCCCACATCTGCGAGGCCGCCATGACGGTCGGCGGCGTCCCCCTCAGCATCCGGGTCAGGATCATCAGCGCCGCGTAGCAGAGGCTGGCAATAAGGGCGAACAGCGCATACCAGCCGAATGTGCCGGCGCCCGGCTGGAGGGCGATCACCACCCCGGCGAAGCCGACCAGCACCGCGAGCCAGCGCCGCCAGCCGACCTTCTCGCCGAGGAAGATCACCGCCATCACCGTCACGTAGATCGGCCCGGCGAGGTAATAGGTAAAGGCGTCCGCCAGCGGCAGCACCATCACCGACGTGTAGAAGCAGACGCTCTCGGTCGTCGCCAGCAGGATCCGCAATGCCTGGAGCACCGGCCGTGGCATCCGCAGCATCTCGGCAGTTCCGGCCTTGCCGAGCACCGGGCTCATGACGACGACCGCGCCGATGCTCCGCAACAATATGAGCTGGGCGACCGCATAGGTGGCGATCATCCATTTGCCGAGCACGTCGTTGATCGAGAACAGGAACATCCCGAGCACCATCAGCCCGATGCCGAGGGGAATATTCTCGCCGTGGGTCCGGTCGATCTGCGCGGATGTCGAGGCCATGGAAACGATGCCGAAATTGCCGGCCACCGGGGGCGGCGGGGCACCGTTCATGGCGCGAAGCCCGGTCCAAGTCCAGCCGCTCAAAGCTTGCGTAGTATCGCTTTTGATGCAAAACACCTTGCTTTCCGGCAATCTGTCCCTCGAAGGAACGCGTTATGAGCCTTGCCGAAGCACGCGACGATGCGAGCCCCGGCGCCGATATCGGGGCCGAAATGGCCGCGATCGGCCGGGCGGCCAAGGCGGCTTCGCGTCGGCTCGCCAATGCCACCACCAAGGAAAAGAACGCCGCGCTGA